>NZ_JBHTUD010000005.1:176513-251575 GCF_042794235.1 Nocardia sp. NPDC056541 | reverse complement strand
TTCCGGGCGCCCTGTTGGGGCGCTCGAACGGCGCGGGGCTCGCCCGGCGTTGCGGGGGGGGCTTTTTAAAAAACACACCCCCCGGCCCCCGGCGGGGGGGGGGCCCGCCCCGACCCCGAGAAACAACGAAGGCGGAGAACGGTCATGAGGGTGTCGGTCGACGGGACCAAATGTGAGGGCCATGCCCTGTGCGCGGGTATCGCGCCGACGGTGTTCGAGGTGAACGCCGAGGACCTGGCCGTGGTGGTCGACGAATATCCGGGTGGTGCCACCGAATCGGAGGTCCGCTCGGCGGCGTCGGCCTGCCCGACGATGGCGATCGCGTTGGGCGAGAGCTAGCTCCGCGTCCGAGAAGGTCGAATGCAGAAACCCGCCTCCCACGGAGGCGGGTTTCTGCTGTCAGAAGCCTTGCGGGGCAGGGGGATTGCCGACATCAGCCGCGAGGATCCGGGGCGGATTCTCGCGGCTGATGGGGTGTCGTTCAGGCGGCGGGGTCGGCTGCGGCCGCACCACCGGTCATGGTGGTGCGGGTCACGGGCCCGTACCACCCGCACGGCAGTTCACAGGTGGCCACCACGTGGCGTTCGATGTCGCCGTCGAGGGACTTGCGTATCGTCTCCGCCGCGCCGGCGGGATAGCCACAGCGCGGGCATTTGCCGTAGTAGTCGAGGATCGGACGGACGCTGATCTGAATGGTCGGATGCACGGTGTGTCCTTCAGCCGGTCTCAGTCGAGGAAGAGGTCGAGCGTCGGGCTGTCGCCGCCGCCATAGCGCGACAGATCCTCGACGCCGGACGCGGTGAGAACCTCCGCGTCGATGTAGCAGTTCCCGCTGGCCGCGCGGGCGGGTCGGGACAGGATCTCGATCGCCGCGTCGGCCATGATCTCGGGGCTGCGCGACGACGAGAGCAGATTGTCGCCGTCGGCCATGTTCGCGACCGCCGAGGTGGCGATATAGGTCTGGGGCCACAGGCAATTCACGGCGATGCCCGCGTCGGCGAACTCGGCGGCCCAGCCCAGCGAGAGCAGGGTCATGCCGTATTTGGACAACGTGTAGGCGGGGTGGGCGCCGAGCCAGCGCGGGTTCATGTTCACCGGCGGCGACACGGTGAGCACGTGCGGGTTCGCCGAGGCGCGCAGGTGCGGCAGGCAGGCCTTGGTGAGCAGGAAGGTGCCGCGCAGGTTGATCTCCTGCATCAGGTCGTACTTCTTGGCCGAGAGGCTCTCGGTCGGTTCGACGCCGATCGCGCTGGCGTTGTTCACGCAGATGTCGATGCCGCCGAACCGTTCGACGGCGGTCTCGACAGCGCGCGCCACGTCGGCTTCGTTGCGCACGTCGCCGACCACGGCGACAGCCTTGCCGCCCGCGGCCTCCACCTCGGCCACCGCGGTGTGCACGGTGCCGGGTAGCCGGGGGTGCGGCTGCGAGGTCTTGGCCAGCAGCACCAGATTCGCCCCGCGCCGCGCGGCGGCCAGCGCGATGGCCAAACCGATCCCGCGGGAGCCGCCGGAGATGACCAGGGTGCGGTCGGTGAGTACGGCGTTCTCGCTGGACATCGGTCTCCTCAGTGCTGGTCCCCGCCGCGGATCGAAGCGGCATTCCCTTTCGATGGTATTGGCATTCTCATTTTTTGCAAGTACCGTAATCACTGATGAACGATCCGATACAGACCTCGTCCGGCATCCCGCTCTCGCCGGTCTACGGACCCGCGGACCTGGCCGCCGCACCGCCCGCACCGGGCGGCTTCCCATTCACGCGCGGCAACTTCGCCTCCGGTTACCGGGGTCGGTTGTGGACGTTTCGCCAATACTCCGGTTTCGGAACGGCGGAGGAGTCCAATCGCCGGTACCGATATCTGCTCGACCAGGGCGGAACCGGGTTGTCGGTCGCGCTCGACCTACCGACCCAATGTGGTTACGACTCCGACGATCCGGAAGTGACCGAGGAGGTCGGTCGCGTCGGCGTCGCGGTGGACACCCTCGCCGACGCCGAGATCCTGTTCGACGGCATGCCGCTGGACAAGATCAGCACCAGCTTCACGATCAACGGCACCGCCGCGATCCTGCTGGCGCTCTACGTGGCGGCCGCCGAGAAGAAGGGCGTGCCGCGCGAGAAGCTCACCGGCACGATCCAGAACGACATTCTCAAGGAATACGCCTCGCGCGGCACCTGGATCTGGCCGCCGGAACCGTCGCTGCGGCTGATCGCCGACACCATCGAATTCTGTGCGGCCGAAGTGCCGAGATTCAACGCGATCTCGGTGGCGGGCGCGCACTTTCGTGACGCCGGCGCCAACGCGGTGCAGGAGATGGCGTTCACTCTCGCCGACGGTGTCACCTACTGCGACACCGTGATCGAACGCGGCCGGATGACGATCGACCAGTTCGCACCGCAGATCTCGTTCTTCTTCTACACCCACGGTGACTTCTTCGAGGAGATCGCCAAATACCGTGCGGGACGCCGACGCTGGGCGACGATCGTGCGCGAACGCTACGGGGCCACCACCGACAAGGCCTCGATGTTCCGCTTCGGCTGTGTCGCCGGCGGCGCCTCGCTGTACGCGCCACAGGCCCAGAACAACCTGGTGCGAGTGGCCTACGAGTCGATGGCCTCGGTGCTGGGCGGAGTGCAGTCGATGTTCACCGCGGCCTGGGACGAGCCGTTCGCGTTGCCGAGCGAGGAGTCCGCCACGCTCGCGCTGCGGACCCAGCAGATCCTGGCCTACGAAACCGGAGTCACCCGGGTCGCCGACCCGCTCGGTGGTTCCTACTTCGTCGAGGCGCTCACCGACGCGACCGAGGCTCGCATCATCGAGATCATGGACGACCTCGAGCGCCACGGCGGCATGGTCCGTTCGATCGAGGACGGCTACCTGCAGGGTCTGATCGCCGATGAGGCCTACCAGCTGCACAAGGACGTCGAGGCCGGCACCAAACCGGTCGTCGGGGTGAACCGGTTCGTCTCCGACGAGCCCGCGCCCGAGATCGCGACCTACGAACTCGACGCCGAGGGCCGCGACCTGCAACTGAAGCGTCTCGCCAGGGTGAAAGCCGAACGCGATTCCGTGGCGGTCCGGTCCAGCCTCACTGCCTTGTCCACCGCCGCCGAAGGAAACGAGAACCTGATGCACTACCTGATCGAGTGCGCGAACGCGTACTGCACGGTGGGGGAGATGACCGCCGCGCTCAAGGGCGTGTGGGGCGAGTTCCAGCAGCCGGTGGTGTTCTGATGAGCGCCCGTGTGCTCGTCGCCAAACCCGGTCTCGACGGCCACGATCGTGGGGCCAAGATCGTCGCCCGCGCGCTGCGCGACGCCGGTTTCGAAGTGATCTTCACCGGCATCCGCCAGCGCATCGAGGACATCGTGTCGATCGCGCTGCAGGAGGATGTCGCCGTCGTGGGGCTGAGCATCCTCTCGGGTGCGCACGTCTCGCTGACCACGCGCACCGTCGAGGCGTTGCGCGCGGCGGGCGCGGGCGATATCGCCGTGATCGTCGGCGGCACCATTCCCCAGTCCGATGTCGCGCGGCTGCTCGAAGTCGGTGCGGCGGCGGTGTTCCCGACGGGAACCTCGCTCGACACCCTCGTCACCGAGATCCGGGCGCTCACCAATACCCCGTCCCCGACCTGAGCGTCGGGTCGGTCGCAGCGGCGCTGACCACCGTGGTCGCGCGAAAAGTAGTGGAAGACGGAGGAATTCGTGCGTATCGGAGTGATGATCGGGCCCGAGAAGGGCGATGCGGCCCGCAAACTGTCCCGGATGCTCGACGACATCGCGTGGGCCGAGTCGGCGGGCCTTGACACCGCGTGGATACCCCAGATCCCGACCGATTTCGACGCGCTGATCACCATCGCGCTGATGGGACAGGTGACCACCCGGATCGAGTTGGGCACCGCCGTGGTGCCGCTGCAGGCCCAGCACCCTGTCGCTCTCGCCCGGCAGGCGCTGTCGGCGCAGGCCGCGGCGGGCGGACGGCTGGCGCTGGGTATCGGTCCCTCGCACCACTGGATCGTGGCGGACATGCTCGGGCTGCCCTACGAGAAACCGGCGGCCTACACCGCGGACTATCTCGAGGTGCTGAACGCGGGATTGCGCGGGCCCGGCACGGTGGACGTCGAGAACTCGACCTTCACCGTGCACAATCCGCTCGACCTCGGGCCGGTGGCCCCGGTGCCGGTGCTGGTCGCCGCGCTCGGTCCGGTGATGCTGCGCATCGCCGGCGAACAGGCCGACGGGACCATTCTCTGGATGGCCGACGAGCGCGCGGTGGGAGCCCATGTCGTGCCGCGCATCACGAAGGCGGCGGCCGAGGCGGGCCGTCCCGCGCCGCGTGTGGTCGCCGGTCTGCCGGTCTGTCTGTGCCGTCCCTCCGAGGTCGCCGAAGCCAAGGCCAGAGCGAACCGCATTCTCGGCGAAGCCGAGGTCTCACCGAACTACCAGCGGTTGCTCGAAACCGGCGACGCCCGCGACATCGGTGACATCTGCGTCGCCGGTGACGAGAGCGCCATCGCCGAGGGGCTGCGCCGGTACGGCGACGCCGGGGCCACCGATCTGTCGGTGCGCCTGCTGCCCATCGGCGACACCCGCGACGAGCTGGTCGCCTCGAAACGGCGCACCAGGGAGATGATCGCCGCTTTGGCAAAGGACTTACGGTGATCGGGGCGCGAGGCGAGAGCTTCCAGCTCTCGCGTGCTCGCGGCGCGCGGGGCGGGTCAGCGACCGGACCGCTGGCAGGCATCCGGATTCTCGAGGTCGGCACCATGCTGGCGGGGCCGTACGCCACCATGATGCTCGCCGATCTCGGCGCCGAGGTCACCAAGGTGGAACCGGCGGGCGGCGACATCTCACGGCAGGTGAGTGACAGCTACTTCGCCAGCCTCAACCGGGGCAAGCGCAGCATCAGCATCGACCTGAACACCGCGCGCGGCCAGGACCAGCTCGGGGAACTGGCCGTGAATGCACATGCGCTGCTGGTGAATCTGAAGCCGTCGGCGATCCACCGGCTCGGCCTGACCTACGAAGCGCTACGCCGGTGGAACGAGCGCATCGTCTGTGTCGCGATCACCGGATTCGGTTTGGACGCCGGTGACGACCCTGCTTTCGACTACGTTATCCAGGCGGCCACCGGCATCGCGGCGCTCACCGGAGATCCCGCCGGCCCGCCGACGCTGCCCGGCTACTCCTCGGCCGACAACTCCACCGGATTGACCGCGGCGCTGGGTCTGCTCGCGCAGATCGTGTCCGGCGAGGGCGGCCAGGTGGAGGTGTCGCTGCGCGATGTGATGCTCTCGCAGCTGAACTACCACGCCTCGGCCTACCTCAACGACGGCACGGCGCCGCAGCGGCGCCCGTTCGGGGCGCACACGTATTACGTTCCCGCGCAGATGTTTCCGACCGCCGAGGGGTATCTGGCGTTGTTCATCACCCACGACGGATTCTGGCGGCGCTTCGCCGGGGAAGCGGCGGTGGCGGGGTTCGAGACGATGGTCGAGCGGGCGAGCCGGCGTGAGGAGGTGCTCGCGGCGGTCACCACCGCGCTCGCGGCCGACACCGCGGTGGGCTGGGAATCGCGGCTGCGGCCCCTCGGCATCCCGGCCGCGGCGGTCCGGACGTTGCCCGAGGCGCTGGAGGCGACGCCGGAGGCGCTGGTGCAGGCGGGGCCACATCGACTGGTGGGCAGTCCGATTCGGATCGCCGGGTACGAGCCCACCTACGGCCCGCCACCGCGTTTGGGCGAGCACAACGACTGATCACGCACCGAGCCAGGGGGAGTCGGACCCCGGAACCTGTTCAGGTTCCGGGGTCCGTCGTCGCGCGCCGGGCGCTCACTCGTAGCGCACGGTGGTCTCGGCCGTGTCGGGAATCGCCTGACAGGTGAGCACGTAGCCCTCGGCGACCTCGTCGTCGGTGAGCGCGTCGTTGACGCGCATCGTCGCCGAGCCCTGGGTGAGTACGGCCATGCAGGTCGCGCAGTTTCCCGATTCGCAGGAGAACGGCGGGGTGAGGCCGCCGCGTCGCGCGCTCTCCAGCAGCGTCTCGCCCGCATTGCGCGGCACGGTCACCTTCTTGCGACCGAGGATGACGGTGACCGTGCCCGCGGTGGCGGCGGGCTCCGGCGTGGCGGTGGGTTCCGGTTCGGCCACCGCGACAACCGGTTCGGCCGCGCCGAAGCGCTCACTGAAGATCGCGCCCGGACCCGGCAGCGCTTCCTCCACCATCGCCATGAACGCCTCCGGCCCACAGATGTAGCTGTCGGCCGCGGCGTCGGCGCCGACGAAGGCGCGCACGGCGGCCGGATCGAGCAACCCGCTGTCGGCATCCAGATGCCGGAGCACCTCGAGCCGGGTGGGATAGTGCGCGACCAGTTCCTCGAGGGTGGCATCGAAGATCGCCGACGCCCGGTCACGGTCGACACACAGCAGACGCACCCGACGATCGGTCGTGGCCAGCGCGCTCTTGGCCAGCGACAGGACCGGGGTGATGCCGCTGCCACCGGAGAAGCCGAGCAGGGGGCGCTCGCTCTCGCGCAGACAGAATTTGCCCGCCGGCCTGCTCATCTCGATCACATCCCCCTCGCTGAGGTTGTCGATCAGCCAGTTCGACACCCGGCCGCCGACGACCCGCTTGACCGTTGTCATGAGCTCGGCGTCGGTTTCGGGCGCGCTCGACATGGAGTACGACCGGAACAGCTCGACATCGTCGACCCGCACCCGGAACGTGCAGAACTGGCCGGCGACATAGGACACCGCGCCCTCGTGTGGAGCGAGGACGAAGGTGCGGGCGTCGGCTGTCTCCTTGATGATCCGGGTCACCGTCGCGCGTTGGAACAGGGGAGTTCTCGCCATGGACCGGCTCCTTCTGGTATGAAGATTCTTATGGAAAGAGAATACTATTCTCTCTTGCAAGATGGGATCTTCTCAGTCCCGGCCGCGGAGGCGAGATGAACGACCGGATCGCACTCAGTTTCGACGAGCGGCATTACACGCTCAGCGAGTTGGACGGGCTCACCGCTGGCCTGGCCGAAGCCCTGATCGAACGCGGTGTGCGCCAGGGGGATCGGGTCGCGCTGATGTCGTCGAACCGGCCGGAGTTCGTGCTCGCGGTGCGCGCGATCTGGCTGGCCGGCGGCGCGGTGGTGCTCATCAGCCCGGCGTGGAAGCGCGGTGATGTCGAGCACGCGCTGGCCGTCACCGAGCCCGCCTACGCCGTCGGCGATCAGCCGGTGCTGGCCGAGCTGATGCCGACGCTCTCGCTCGACGCACCGATCACGCCCAGCACCGCCACCTTCGCCGAGCCCGTGCCATCCGAGGACGCCGTGCTCGTCTTCAGTTCGGGCACAACGGGATTGCCGAAAGCGGTGCGCCACACGCACGCGTCGTTCGCGGCCGCGGTGGAGCACTGGCGAGTGGCGCTCGGCTTCACCGGCGACGACCGGATTCAGATCGTCACCCCGCCCTCACACATCCTCGGGCTGCTCAATATCGTGCTGGCGCTGCGGACCGGCGCCTGGATGCGCCTGCATCGCCGGTTCGACCTCGATCGGATGCTGCACCACATCGAGGCCGACCGGATCACCGTGGAGATGGCGGTCGCGCCGATCGCGCTGGCGATCGCCTCCCATCCCGACCTCGAGTCCTATGACCTGTCGTCGCTGCGCTACATCATGTGGGGCGCGACGCCGGTGACGCCGAGCGTCGCCGAGACCGTCACGCGCCGAACCGGCGTCGCGTGGGTGCCCGCCTACGGCGCCAGCGAACTGCCGGTGATCGCCTGCAATCCGCTCGAGGGCGCCCGTCTCGACAGCGTGGGGCGCCCGGTGCCCGGCGTCGAGATCCGGGTGGTCTCCACGACCTCCGGCGAGGAGGTCGAAACCGGCGATACCGGAGAGATCCAGGCTCGCTCCGCGTCGTCGATGGCCGGATACCTCCCCGACGACGCGACCGCGGCGGCCTACGCCGACGGCTGGTACCGCACCGGCGATGTCGGCTATCTCGACGACGACGGCTGGTTGCGGCTGACCGACCGGCTCAAGGAGATGATCAAGGTGCGCGGATTCCAAGTGGCGCCCGCCGAGGTGGAAGCCGTCCTGCACGGCCACCCGGCCGTGGCCGACTGCGCGGTCTTCGGTGTTCCCGATCCGGCCGACGGCGAGGTGATCGTCGCCGCCGTCACCACCACGGGCTCGGTCGACGCCGACGAACTCATAGAGCTGGTCGGCACCCGGCTGGCCTCCTACAAGCGGCCGCGCCGAGTGGTGTTCGTGCCCGAAATCCCGCGCCTGCCCTCCGGCAAGGTGCTGCGCCGAGTACTGAAGGAGAGCCATGGACGTCCGGCTGACCTCTGAACAGCGACAGCTGCGCGACGCCGCTGCGAAACTGGCCGACGACCTCGGCCCCGGCTCGGTCAGCGACCTGGCCGACGAACAGCGGATCGCCCGGCTCGAGAAGACGGTCGCCAGCACCGGCTGGCGGGCCCTGCGCTCCGACGGCGCCTCCGGCGTCGAAGTGGCCATCGTCGCCGAGGAATTCGGCCGCGGGCTCGTCGACGTGCCGTTCCTCGGTCCACTTCTCGCCGACGACCTCTGGTCGCCCCCCGAATCGGTACCGCACTGGACCGTCGCCGTCGACGACCGCGCGATCGACGCGAGAGGCGCCCGCCAGGCCCTGATCGTGCGAGGCGAGTCGATGCTGGCCAGCTCGGTCGCCACCGCGACGACCGGCGCCGATCAGACACGGGCCGAGGCCGCGCTCACCGGCGTTCCGAAACTGCTCGGCGAGCTGTCCCCGGCGCAGGTCACCCAGTGGCGAGCGCTGGCGCTCGTGACCACCTGCGCCGATCTGGTCGGCACCGCGCGCGGTGCGCACGCACTGGCCACCGATTACGCGAAAGTCCGTGCGCAATACGGCAAGACGATCGGTTCCTATCAGGCCGTCGCCCATCTGCTCGCGGAGAGCCTCGCGCTGATCGAGGGCTCGGTGAGCGTGCTGCGCCACGCCGCGTGGGCCGTGGACGCGATCGAACCCGAGCGCGCCGTGCAGGCGGCCGTGATCGCCAAACTCTATTGCGCCAGAGCGGCATTGACCGTGTGCGAGACCGCGGTGCAGGTGCACGGCGGAATCGGCAACACCTGGGAGTGCCTGGCGCACGTGTATCTACGGCGGGCGCTGACGTCCACCGAGCTGTTCCCCACGAGCCTGGAGGAGATCGACCGTGGACTTTCGTGATTCGCCCGAGGAAGCGGCGTTCCGGGAACGCTTGCGCGAGTGGCTGTCCGGTGTCGCGGGACAGTTCCCGACCTCGGGTGACGAGTACTGGGCCAAGCAGGGCGAGTGGCACCGAGCGCTGCACGCGGCGGGCTTCTTCGGGCTGTCGTGGCCGCGCGAACACGGCGGCCACGAACTGCCCCCGGTCTACGACGTCATCCTCGACGAGGAGCTCGCCCTGGCCGGCGCGCCACCGCGGCCCAGCCTGGGCTATCTGATCCAGGGTCTGGGCAGGCACGCCAGCAAGCAACTGCAACAGCGGTTCCTGCCCGGCATGATCGACGGGACGCAACGCTGGTGCCAGGGGTTCAGCGAACCGGACGCGGGTTCGGACCTGGCCGCGCTGCGGACCACGGCCACCCGTGAGGGCGATTCCTATGTGCTGCACGGGCACAAGATCTGGACGAGCTATTCCGACGTCGCGGACTGGTGCCTGCTGCTGGCCCGCACCGACTCCGAAGTGCCACGGCACAAAGGCATCTCGGCCTTCGTGGTGTCGATGAAACAACCCGGCGTGCAGCAGCGGCCGCTGCGCATGATCAGCGGGATCACCACCGAATTCGGGCAGGTGGCCTTCGACGGCGCGGTCGTGCCCGCCGATCAGATGGTCGGATCGCCCGGCGACGGGTGGAAATTGGCGATGACAGTGGTCGGGCACGAGCGCGAACCCTCCACGCTCGGCTACGCGGCCCGCTACGGCAAGCTGGTGCGCCAGATGGCGGCCCGGACCTCGGGCCCGCTGCCCGCCGAGCTGGCCTGGGCCGCCGTGCAGACCGAGATGCTGCGCCTGCACGTGCGCCGGCGACTGTCCGAACAGCTCGACGGCGTCTCGCACGGCCCGGAGGGTTCGCTCGACAAACTGCTCATGACCTGGGTGGAACAGTCGGTCGGCCACGCCGCGCTCACCGTCGGCGGCACCCGCGATCCCGAACTGCTCAGCGCCTACCTCTACAGCCGCGCGCAGAGCGTCATGGGCGGGACGTCACAGATTCAGAAGAACATCATCGCCTCGCGCATTCTCGGATTGGGAGCCTGACCATGTACGACCTGCCTGCCGAAATCGACGTCCGCGCCGAAGGTCCGCTGCGGATCATCACGCTGAATCGGCCCGACGCGCTCAACGCGGTCAACGACGACCTGCACACCGGGCTCGCGCAGCTGTGGCCGCGCCTGAGCGAGGACCGGGAAGCCCGCGTCGCGGTCCTCACCGGCAGCGGCAAGGCGTTCTCCGCCGGCGGCGACTTCGCCTACCTCGCCGAGCTGAGCCGCGACGCCGACCTGCGCGCCAAGACGATCGCGCACGGGCGCGACCTCGTGCTCGGCATGGCGCGCTGCCGGATTCCGGTGATCGCGGCGGTCAACGGACCCGCCGTCGGCCTCGGGTGCAGCCTGGTCTCGCTCAGCGACATCGTCTACATCGCCGAGACCGCCTACCTCGCCGACCCGCACGTGCAGGTGGGCCTGGTCGCCGCCGACGGCGGCCCGCTCACCTGGCCGCTGCACACCAGCCTGCTCTTCGCCAAGGAGTACGCGCTCACCGGCGCGCGCATCCCGGCCGAACGGGCCAGGGAGATGGGCCTGGTCAACCACGTCGTCGCCGACCCGGTGGCCGAGGCGCTGGCCTGCGCCAAGCGCATCCTGGAACTGCCTCGCCAGGCCGTCGAGAGCACGAAGCGACTGCTCAACCTGCACCTGGAACGGGCGGTGCTGGCCAGTCTCGACTACGCGACCACCGCCGAGGAGATCTCGTTCCAGACCGCGGATTTCCACGCCACCATCGAGCGGCTCACCGCGGGCAAGAAGTAGCCGGACCGGACACTCGGGAGCCGTCGATGAACACTGGCCTGTCCGACGACATCGCCGAATTGATCGCGATGGCCCGCGCGGGTTCGATCCGCGCGGCCGGGCGGTTGCTGAGCCTGGTCGAGAGCGAGCGCCGCGAACAGGTGCTCGCCCACCTCGATTCGGCCCCGGTGCGCGTGATCGGGCTGACCGGGCCGCCGGGCGCGGGCAAGTCCACCACCATCGCGGTCCTGGTGACCGGCTATCGCGCGCGCGGGCAGCGGGTGGCGGTGCTCGCCGTCGACCCGTCCTCGCCCTACAGCGGCGGCGCGCTGCTCGGCGACCGCATCCGGATGGCGGCGCACATCGACGACCCCGACGTCCTGATCCGCTCGGTGGCCACCCGCGGGCACCTGGGCGGCCTGGCCGCCGCCGTGCCCGCCGCGATCCGGCTGCTCGGCGCGCTCGGCTACGGCCTGGTCCTGTTGGAGACGGTGGGGGTGGGCCAGTCCGAGATCGAGATCGCCGCGGTCGCCGACCCGACCGTGGTCATCCTCAATCCCGGGGCGGGCGACGCGATTCAGGCCGCCAAAGCCGGGCTGCTCGAGGTGGCCGACATCCTCGTCGTCAACAAGGCCGACCGCGACGGCGCCGAGCAGACCGCGCGCGAACTCCACATCGAAACCGGCCTACCCATCCTCACCCTGGTCGCCTCACGCGGCACCGGGGTCGAGGAGCTGATCGAAGCGATCGAGACCTACCACCGGACCGACACCGACGCGCGCAGCACAGCCCGCGCACGGGCACAGATCCTCTCGCTCGCGCAGTCACGGCTGCGCGGCCACCCCGGCCTGGACGAGCTGGCCGCCGCGGTCGCGGCCGGGGACCGCGATCCCTACAGCGCGGCGGAGCAGTTGCTGGTCGGAGTGACCCACTAGAAGCTTCTGTCTATTGCGGCCAGCCGGGGTAGGGAGGTAGTACCTCCGGGGCGGGAACGCGGGCACCCGGCTGATGTGCGGATCGATCCGGGTTCAGCGATGCGGGAAATTCCGCGGGCCACTCACACGGTTGTTCTGTCCAACGGGTGGCATTGGGGGAGGAAGGAGACATAGGTTCCCAGACAACGGGCAGGGGATGGACTGGGTACCTCGAACTGCCGACCATGCGTGGCTCAGGGTCCGGGACGTTGCTTCTCCGTACAGCGAATCCCGCAACAGAATGGATAGACCATGCTTTCCCGTCCCCGCCTGGGAAAAAATCTCCGGTCTTGTTCCCGTTCCGGCCGGAAAAATATTCTCCGGTATTGTTCCCGAATGCCACGTCGCCGACCCATGTGCACACATCTACGGCCCACAGTTCAAAGCCATCGCGGGCGAAATAATTTTCAACGTTGCGTATTTGAGCGAAGATGGTGCCTCGTACCTTCCATTGATAGTCGGCGGCTCGCTCGTCCAGTTGCCACATAGTCGGCGGATCGTACTTCAGAATATCGTGACCCTGTCTCTCCTTTAATTCCTCTTCGCTGAATTGTCCGGCTCCTCCCATGAACGCTGTCTCCATCATCGAACGCATTTGGGCAGCAGGTCCGGTCGCCAGATCGATGCCGGGTTCGGCAACCCACCGGAAGTTGTAGTCGAAGCGGTCGGGCCACCGGTTCGGCTGTACGGACGGCCCGGCACAGGCACTCAGCAGTAGGTAGATGGCCATCCCGATCGCGGCGGCACCGACCGCGCGCTTGCGCTTTATCGCTATCATTTCGGTTCGTCCGACTCGCGGACATCACGCCATTCGGTTCTGTAGTTGTATACGCCGGGAGCGTACTTTGCGAGATCTGCGTTCAAATTGGCGTAGCTAGTTTTTTTGGCTATCACAGGTATTGGCAATGTCGGTCAACGAACGAAGTTCCCCGGTCTCGGGATCGAAGTATTTCCCGATATTCGGGTCATGCCCCGCGGCGGCCACGTCGGTGTCGGTGTAGGACTCGGCGGAAGTGCGCAGTAGCCAGCCGAATTCGCGGTAGCGACCACCGACGATCTTCAGGCTCCGGGTGCGCGCGGGCTCGATCCGATCCAGCTGCGGCGCGACATCGGCGCCGTGGAGAAAGGTACTGAGCGTGCCGAGCGAACCGGCCGATGTGTCCATGACCGGCAATCTGGCCGATCTTGTCGTCTGCGAGTCTGTCCATTTCAGTTGCGGCAGAGCGCAACTCGGACGGCGAAACCTGCATGATCCCCCTCCGGATGATGTGCGGCCGATGGTATCAACGGCTCGATCGGGAGAGGGACTTCCGCAGAGCTGTTTGCTGAATATTCACCGATCGACAAGGTCCTGCGCTGTCCGCGAAACGAAGCCACCTGTGAGCGCCGGTTGTCGAACAATGGTTCCGGACGAATGAAGTGAGCTGCCTCCGAGTACGAGCGAGTCTGTCACCGGCGAATGCGCTGGTGACAGACTCGCTGTGACAGGGTTGCCTTCGCGCTGCCGGAATGGGGTGAGGTGGTTCTCCGTCTTACCCGGGCGCGCCAGGGCTTTCGGGTGGTCGGGCATACGGGGATCGGTCGGGCGGGTCAGGGCTGTAGGTACAGCCGCTCGTTGGGCAGGCGAGGCAATCCGGTGCAATGGCTGGGATAGACGGCGACGGTGCCGGGACGGTGGGCGGCCACATCACAGACGAACACCAGTGCAGCGGTCAGGCATGCCGCGAATTCCATTCGCACACTGGGGAATTGGATCGCGAGATGGATGTCGGGCTCGTCAGGGCACGGTGATCGGCCGCCGATGTTCATCGCGGAGTCCGCCTCAGGATCGATTGCGCGCATTCGATTACGACCGCACCCGACGGTCGGAACACGCTGGTAGCTGGAGACACCCACGTGCGGACCATCAGCGGGTCCGGCATCGGGGATGGCAACGCGATCTCGCCGTCGCGGATCACCACCACCCGCGCCTCCCATAGCCGCGTCACTTCGTCGGGGTCACCGATCGGTCGAGTATCGGCTCTGACCAAGAAGGTCCACATGTCGGCACGTGGGTGACCGATAATCGACAACGGGGCAACCCCGCGAACGTCGAGGCTGGTTTTGACGCAACGGGCCAAAGCGGTCGGCATCATCACCGCCCCGATCAACCCGGCCCCCATGGCAATCCGTCCTGTGCGTGGGTCGACCACGGCCGGAAGGCAACACACGCTCTTGTAGAACTCACAGCGCGACGGCGGGGTTTCGGTGAAGGTCGAGGCAGGTTGGCTGGTCTGGGTCATCGTGACACCTCGGGCAGTCCAGGAGCAGGGGCGCGTGGCCCGCTGACTTCGTCCGTGGGTGTGGCGGGCGCGCTTGTGAGCCAGCCGGCCTCACACATCGCTTCGAGCGCTCGGCGCAGTTCAGGCAGAGACTGCTGGGGCACGGCGGGGGTGAGTCTTCTCATCGCGAGCTCTGCCGTTCCGGGAGAGGCTGCCCGACGGTTACCCGCCATTGGGCGTGCTGGTTCCGGAAGGCGTCACCGTTGCGGCGCAACGAGTTCAAGGCACGCGCCACGCGCCACGGCGACATGTTCAGGTTGCGAGCGATTGTGTCGGCGGTGAGCAGACCGCCCGGGGCAAGGACATCGAGCACCTGTTGCTCAACAACTGTCAGGCTCTTGGTAGTCGTGTCGGTTGAGCGGTCGGCAACACGTCGCTTGTCGGGCGCTGATGAGTGGGTGAGGACCGTCATGGCTGCTAACTCCTGTGGGGGCGGGTGGCTGCTGCTAATCACCCTCCCAGTCGGCGGGGGCCCTCACACCTGCTGAGCGGTACGAGCTCCAACAGGTTTTTGGGTAGCTTGACCTGCTCAGATGACGTGAAATGCAGAAGTTGCCCATTGTGATGGGTAACCTTCCTGGCAACTACTGCTCATGGGGTGAAGGGCTGTCGGTCATGGGAACGTCGTCAAGGTCACCGGGCACGAATGCACGCACGAGCCATCAGATGAGTCCGCAGGCGCGCGGCCGGGAGCTGGCCGCGCAGGGCAAGAAACTGTGGACCGAGTTGGGATCGGTAAAGGGTGCGGCGGCTGAGCTGATGGCCCGGTACCCGGACGTGCCGAGTTTGCAGGCGTACCGATACGCGGC
Source organism: Nocardia sp. NPDC056541 (assembly GCF_042794235.1). Lineage (NCBI taxonomy): Bacteria > Bacillati > Actinomycetota > Actinomycetes > Mycobacteriales > Nocardiaceae > Nocardia > Nocardia sp. NPDC056541. Next base: position 236,422 of record NZ_JBHTUD010000005.1, on the reverse strand, counting down.
GGGCCTATCCCAAGATCAGGCGGCAGCGCGATACAACGATGTGACCGGAAACCAGACCAGCCTTGGCGGCACATCGGTCAACGCCTGGGAGTCGTGGGCGCGCCGCAGGGGGCAAGGTTCCCCACCTCCGATGTCAGGTTTGCTCATCTTGTGCGCAGCATACGGACGGGGGCCGCTGGGAGTCTCGGAGGAGAGCGTCAGTCCAACAGAGCTCATAGCCGAAGCTTACGAGCGGCTGCCTATCGAAGATCAGCTAGCGCTGAAAAGCTATACAGAGGAAAGGACTCCGCCCGGTGGACCAACATCGGCGCTTGAGCATGGCGCGATACGGAGTCAGTCCCCCGACCTACACATTCGAAGAGATCAAGTCGGCCCGCAGTTCATATTGACGGTTCCAACTGTCGAATACGGGAACCCCGACGTAGACGTGTTCACCCTACCCAATCCTCAGCCCGGAAGATTGATTGATCTCACGTGGGAGACCTTCGGTTATGGGGTGGAACGTTTATCGCAACAGATCAAGAACCTGGGCAAACGCCTGGACATGGATATCTGCTTCGGAGTCAATGAAGCCGGTTTGGTTATGGCAACATTCCTGGCTTCATCTCGTTTTTCCCGATGTCGAATAGGCTACTTGCGGTGCAATAAAATGCGTGACGGCATAGACCTGGATAGTGCATCCTTCTACCCTGAAGTCAAAGAATCTCCTACGATTCTTATCTGCGACTTCGAAGTCAAGCACGCTGACGTAATCGGATATCTCGCCCGGCAACTACGCTGCCGCTACCCCAAGGCTGAGCTGTACTTCGCCGTCTTCGGCGCAATGACCAAAGACCGACAATTGGACGTCGACAGCTTCGACGACCTAACCGGCGCCAAGATCATGCGCGCAGCAGAATTTGAAGCAATTTTCATCGCCGCAACAATGAGCCCTCCCGGAATTGAACCTCCATTGGAGTTGCGCTAGATTCGAGCAAAGGTGACCTTCGCATGAGCGACCAGAACACGACCGAGTTGGCGCAATACATCACTGACATGGTGCCAGCCATGATGGCCGAGATACGGCCCCGCCTGGTAGAAGCCGCGCTGACCGGGCACCGATCGGAGACTGAGAATATCCGCCACGAGGACAATTTCCTGTCGGAGTACGACTTGTGGATGCACGGACGCTACAAGGAACTTCTCTCCGTGTACTTACCGTCGTTCATATACGCATCAGAAGAGGCTGATCCGCAAGTTGTTGGAAGCGACCCGGAACCAGACTTGTGCATCCTCGTCGATCCGCTGGATACCAGCGAATTGGCCGTTCGATCCCTGCATGGTTACACCCATATCATGGTCTACTCGCGATCTCTAAAACGGCCCGTCATTGCGGTAGTCGGCGACATTTTTCATCATGTTCAGCTATACGCGGCCATGCGAGAACCGGATGGCGCCGATCGTGCGTTCATGGTCACTGCAAGCGGCGACCGCCATGCACTGAACCAGCCTTCGCGCGCCCGGCTTCCCCAAGCGCTGGTCACGAACTACCTGATGCGTCCAGATGAGCGATTTCGCCCTCTGGCAAAGCAGCAACAATTCTTCGATGCACTGAGCGTAGCGTCGGCGGACGGTAAAAGGAGAGGGCGAATCGGGGTTGATTTCGGCTCTGTCAGTTTGTGCCACGTCGCTGCCGGATTCACTGATGCAACGGTGGAATTCGCCAAGGGATTTGCGGTCTGGGATCTGTCGCCCGGACATTATATTTTGCACGCAGCCGGGGGTGTGACGATCGATCTCGATGGTGATCCGATCCCGCTGGACTGCGGCCTCAACAGCACAGCGGAGATCAACCAGACGATGGGTACGCGCCGAAAGTTCATCGCGGCCGGCAATCGAGTCCTCGCAGAGGAGATACGCGAAACCATGCAGCGGTAACAGCGGCTGTTGCTGTGATCTGGCGTGGTCTCGGTTACCCGCGCTGTGCGGCGGGCTGGGCCGAGATCGCTTCGGTCGCTTCGGCGCCGAAGCGGACGAGGGCTTCCTGGGCGAAGGAGGCGACGAGTTCGCCTGCGACGGTGAGGACGTCGCCTCGGCCGAAGGAGCGGCCGTGTGCCAGGACCGGGCTGTGCTGGCGCAGCAGTAGCCAGTCGTCGGTGCGGAACGGGCGGTGGAACCACAGGGTGTGGGCGGTGACGGCGGAGTTGAACGTGGTGCCGTTGCCGCGCTGGCTGATGCCCTCGAGTGGGCGTAGGGCGGTGCCGATGAGGTTCAGGTCGGTGGCGTAGGCGGCCAGCGCGGCGGACAGGCCGGCGTCGACGGCGGGCGTGCGCATCCAGAACTCGTACTCGGGCAGGGCGGCGGCGGTGGCGTTGAGATCGTCGAAAGCTCTTGTCTCCCAGGGGAGCAGGTCGAAGGTGACGCGGTATTCCGGATCGAGCAGCGCGGGGACGTCCTCGATGTGCTGGATTTGCGGGCCGTCCTCGTCGACGTGCATGGATACGGCGGCGGTGGCGATGACGCGCCCGGACTGCCTGGCGATGATCGCGAGGGTGGCGAACGAGCGGCCTTCGTGCTGGCGGGTCACCTCGTAGCGCAGCGGCGCGTCGTAGCCGCCTTCCTTGGCGAAGAGGGTGTGGATCGACTTGACCGATTTGTCCGGGCAGGCGAGTTCGGCGGCGCGGACGAATTGCCCCAGGATCTGGCCGCCGAAGAGCCTGCGATAGTTCAGCGGCAGGTGGGGTCCTTCGAACACGGTCGTGGCAGGGCCGAGGTCGGTGGCGGTGTCGTCGGGCGGCGACACACCCAGATCCAGGCTGGCGAGCAGGCTGTTCCAGAGATCGGTCATAGTCGAATCTTCCTATTCTACCTGAAAGAGAATTATGTTCTCACGGTGCCGGTGACGCCCGCGGCGCAGAATTCCCAGACTTCCTCGGCGGTGATCGGGCGCGCTGCCAGGTCGTCCTGGCCGCCGCTGGACTGGGCGGTGAACATCACGGTCTGCATCGTCATGGCGGCCACCCGGCGGGGATTGAGGCCGGGGCGCAGCGTGCCCGCCGACGCGGCGTCGGTCACCAGGTCGACGAAGAGGTCGAGTAGTGGTGCGTGCGCGACTTTCACGTGGGCGGGATGGGTGACCAGCAGGCGCGGCGCGAAGTCGGTGAACAGCGGGTGGCGATCCCGGGGATCGGACCGGCACAGCGAGAACAGCAGCTGTACTGCGACTCCGAGCCGGGTCAGCGGATCGTCCTCCTCGGCCGCCGCGAGGCGGATCTGCTCGGCCGTGCGCAGCAGCGCGTCTTCGAACAGGGCGAGCAGCAGTTCGTGCTTGCCGTCGAATTGCAGATAGAAGCTGCGCAGCGACTGGCGCGACCGCTCCACCACCTCCTGCACGGTGAAATCGGTGCTGCCGTTCTCGGAGATGATCGCCTGGGCCGCTTCGAGGAAGCGCTGCACCCGCTGTTCGGCCCGCAACCGGGTGGACTTGATCGACCGTTCCACCGCGCGTTGTTTCCAGGCGGGTTCCGCGCGCTCACTCATAGCTGCACCAGCCGCGCGGCCGTGCCCGAAGCGCGCGCGATGGCGCCCGCCTCGCGGACCAGTTCGCGCGAGCTGCCGAGCAGTCCGTCCAGGACCAGCACCCGCCGGATGTGGCGATGCAGATCGTGTTCGGCGGTGAAGCCGATGCCGCCCAGCGTCTGCTGACAGTGCCGCGCGGTGATCAGGGCGGCCCGCCCCGCGGCGGCCTTGGCCAGCAGCGACCCGAGATCGTCGGTGGCCGCGGCTAGGGTGGCCTCGGCGCCCTCGATGGCGACGAAGGTCTCGGCGAGGCGGTGCCGGATCGCCTGGAACGAGGCCACCGGCCGCCCGAACTGCACGCGATCGACGGCGTGGGTGCGGGCCAGCGTCAGCATGGCCCGGCTCGCGCCGGTGAGCCACCAGCCCAGTGCCCGCCGGCCCTGCGCCAGTGGAATCGGTGTCCCCGCCGGGACCGCGCGGATCGGCAGATCAGCGTCCAGGGTCGGGGACCGGTCGGCGCCGGACGCGTCGTCGGCGTGGTCCCAGCGCACCCAGGTCCCCCCGGACCAGGGCAGCGCGACCGGGTCGTCGGCGGACAGTCCGCCCGCCGCCCGGACGACGTCGTTGAGCAGCGGCGCGTGCGCGCCGGTCTCGCCGAGCAACCGGAACACCAGGGGGACAGTGGCATCAGGCGCGTCGGTCAGCATCTCCTGCCAGCCCAGGTCGACGAGCGCTGTGTGCAGCTCCGCGCCGGAGACGTCGCGCATGGTCTTGCGCAGCGTCTGAGCCAGCAGATCTAGTTCGGCAGCATCCACGGTTCACTCTTTCCCCAGGTCGAGCAGTCGACGCGCGATGATGTTGCGTTGGATCTCGGCGGTGCCGCCGTAGATCGTCGCGGCGCGCGAGTACAGGTATTCCGCGCGCCACGGTGAATCGGCGAGCTCGATGACGCCGGGCAGCAGATCGCGGACGGTGTCGAACAGGTGCTGCTCGGCCGTGGCGAGCAGCACCTTGTCGACGGAGGTCTCCGGGCCCAGCTTGCCGCCGGCCGCCAGACGTTCCTGCGTCGCCAGCGAGCGGCAGCGGATGGTGTGCAGGGCCAGATGGACGGCGCCGAGTTCGGCGTCGTCGTGGCCGGCCCGGTCGTCGTGCGCGGTCTGCTCGAGCAGCTGGTCGAATCGCGTGTAGAGATAGGCGATCCGGTGCCAGAAGCAGGTGGAGCGCTCGTGTGGGAGCAGATCCATCGCGATCCGCCAGCCGTCGCCCGGTCGGCCGAGCATACGGTCGGCGGGCACGACGACCTCGTCGAAGTACACCTCGGCGAATTCGTCGATGCCGTGCATCGTGCGCAACGGCCGCACGGTGATGCCGGGGGAGTCCATGTCGACGAAGAACGCGGTGATCCCGTCGTGGCCGATTCCGGTGCGGGTCAACAGGACACAGCGCGCCGCGTACTGGGCGAGACTGGTCCACACCTTCTGGCCGGTGATCACCCAGTGATCACCGCGCTGCTCGGCCTTGGTGCTCAGGGACGCGAGATCGCTGCCCGAGCCGGGCTCGGAGAACCCCTGGCACCACTGTTCCCGGCCGCTGAGCAGTCGCGGCACCATTTCCGCCGCCAGCTGCGGGCCGGCGTAGGAGATCATCGTCGGCGCGAGCACCTCGATCATGGAATAGATGCCGGGCTCGGCGAGGTCGCGGGTCGCGACCTCCTCGCCGAGGATCGCCCGCAGCACCGCTGGTCCGCCGAGACCTCCCACCTCGGCGGGCCAGCCGTACCGCATCCAGTCCGCGTCGAAGAGCGCGCGCCGGACCCTGGCCAGTTGCTCGACCTGTGCGTCGAGCGAATGGTCGGGCCCCGCGGACAGGTCGTTCGCGTCGAGCCAGGACCGCAGACCGGTCCGGAAGTCGGCGCGGTTCACGCACTCGGTCGTTCGAAGGCGTGCGGACGGCCGGAGTCGTGGTCGCCGTTGCGACGGATGAACGTCATGGCCCTGGTGCGCAGCCGCCAGCCCGCGTCGGTGCGCGCGTAGGTATCGCTGTAGTAGCCGATCCGCATGTCGTGGGTCGACTGCTCGATGAAGCACAGCGGCTGGGTGCCGCTGGCGGTGTCGCCGTCGATCTCCAATGCCGGTGTGCCGGTGAGGAACAACCCCTTCGGCGCTGCGGCGACGAGATCGGGGAACTCGTCGAGCGGGTAGGTGTCGCCGAAGGCGCTGTAGTTGCCGTCGGGGGTGAACACCGCGATCAGGCCCTCGATGTCGCCCTTGGTGATGGTGACCGCGTACCGCGCGAGCAGCTGTTCCAGCTCGATCACGTCGTCAATTCTGGACAAAGACTTTTCCGCCTTTCATCACGAACCGCACCCGCTGGGTGACGGTGATGTCGGTGAGTGGGTCGCCGGGAACCGCGATGATGTCGGCGAGCAGACCCTCGGCCAGCCGGCCCCGGTCGGTGACATCGATCAGTTCGGCGGCCGTGGTGGTCGCGGCACGCAGCACGGCCAACGGGCTCATGCCGCGATCGACGAGCGCGACCAGCTCGTCGGCGTTGCGGCCGTGCGGGATCGCGGGGGCGTCGGTGCCCACCGCGATCTTCACCCCGGCCTTGTACGCGGCCAGCACCGAGGTGCGGGCGCGCGGGAACATCTGCGCCGCCTTGGCCTGGAGCTCCGGCGGCGCTTTCGACACGTCCATGGCGTCGGCCAGGCGGGTGGTCGGCACCAGGTAGGTGCCTTTCTCGACCATCAGGGCGATGGCGTCGTCGTCGATCAGGAAGCCGTGCTCGATGCAGTCGATTCCCGCCTCGACCGCGGCGCGCACCGCGTCGGCGCCGTGGGTGTGCGAGGCGACCCGCAACCCGCGCCGGTGCGCCTCGTCGACGATCGCCCGCAGTTCCTCGGATGAATAGTGTTGCGCCCCAGGCGCTCCGGTGAGTGACATGACGCCGCCGGAGACGCAGACCTTGATCAGCTGCGCGCCGTGCTTGATCTGGTACCGGACCGCCTTGCGCACCTCGTCGACACCGTTGGCGATGCCCTCCTCGATGCTGAGTTCCAGCACGTGCGGGGCGAACGCGGCGAACATCGTCGGATCGAGATGCCCGCCGGTCGGGGTGATCGCGTGCCCGGCGGGCACGATGCGCGGCCCGTCGACCCAGCCGGCGTCGATGGCCTTGCCGAGCGCGACATCGAGCAGATACCCGCCGGTCTTGACGAACAGACCGAGGTTGCGCACGGTCGTGAAACCGGCCCGCAGCGTGCGGCGGGCATTGCCCACCGCACGCAGCATTCGCAGCGGGGGATCATCCTGAACGCTGGAGGCCAGCCCGGTCTCGCCGCGCCCGCCCATCAGGAGGTTGACCTCCATGTCCATCAGGCCGGGCAGCAGGACGGCGTCGCCGAGGTCGATGATCTCGCCCTCGGGTTCGCCACCGAGGCCGACGATCCGATCACCCTCGATCCGGATGACTCCTGGTCGGACGATCTCGCCGGTGTCGATATCGAGGTACCCGGCGGCCAACAGCGTCAGCATGATCAGACCACCGGCTCCCGGATGAGGTGGACCATGGCGGCGCCGGAGTCGGGCACCCGCGCCTGCTTCCAGACCTCGACGGGGAAGGACACGTTCACCAGCGACTGCATCAGATGCAGCAGCGCGCGGGCATCCTCGGGCAGGTCGTCGAGCGGGAACTTGTCGCAGTAGGTGATCGCGTCCTCCAGCCGGGGGAACGCCGTGTCGTAGAACTCCTGCATGTCGGGCATGCTCGAGGCGAGACGCTTGGTGTAGCGCTGCGGCTCGGTGGGCAGGACCCAGTCGGAGAACTGCTCCAGATCAGCGAATTCAGCGGGCAGCAGTGGCATCTCGGTACTCCTGAACCTTGTCCTTGGCGACCTTGTGCAGGTGGCGCAGCAAGATCTCCTGGTCGTTGAGGGGGAAATCGGACACGATGCGGGTGGCCAGCATCGTCTGGGTGGCTTCGAGGGTGTTCGCGTCCTGCAGCGCGTACTCCTTGAAGGTGACCGCGGCCAGCTCCTGGCCCAGGCGTTCGCGCGCGGTCTTGGGCGGCACGAAGTACAGGTTCGCCTCGAAGATGTGCTTGTTCACCGCGGTCGGCCAGTAGTGGTAGGTGAGGTACCAGCCGGGCTCCCAGAACAGCAGCGACATGTTCGGGAAGATCTCGAACTCGTCGACGCCCCAGGCCCGGTGGCGGGCGGGGTTGATGCCCTCGGGCAGCTTGTCCAGGCCCTCGATGTCGGGCTTGTCCCACGGTCCGAACAGACCGCTGCGCAGCACGCGCTCGATCGGCTTGACCATGTTGGGGTCCTTGGGCGGGGCCATGCCGCCCCACGAGGAGATCATCGAGTGCGGGCTCTGCAGCTCGTAGTGCAGCGCCTCGTAACCGGTGCCCGCCAGCTTGTCGGCCTCGTCCTTGACCGCCTGCTTCATGTGCAGGATCGGCGCGTGGTAGAACTCGGCGAACGCGTCGATGAACAGCTTCCAGTTGCTGCCGATCTCGGCGCGGTAGCTGTAGACCTCGGTGAACTCGTGGAACGGGTAGCCTTCGACGCCGGCGACGAGGGTGCCCAGGTACTCGGTGAGCGGCGGGGCGTCCTCGTCGAGGTTGACGAAGATGAAGCCCTCCCACACCTCGCAGCGCACGGACTTGAGGCCGTAGAGCTGCTTGTCGAGGTCGAAGAACTCCTTCTCCTGCTGGACGAAGTTCACCTCACCCTCGAGGCTGTAGCGCCAGGCGTGGTACTTGCAGGTGAACTGGCGGCACGTGCCCGAGGTCTCCTCGTTCGGGAAGTCGTCCCAGACCAGCTTGTTGCCGCGGTGGCGGCAGATGTTGTGGAACGCCCGCACGACCTGATCGTTGCCCTTGGCGATGATGAGCGAGGTGCCGACCGAGGGCAGTTCCCTGGTGAAGTAGCTGCCGACCTTCGGAAGTCGTTCGACGCGACCGATATTGAGCCAGGTCTTCTTGAAGATGGCGTTGCGCTCGTCCTCGTAGAAGTCGGGGTCGATGGAGTCGGTGTAGTCCACCGGCTCGGTGCCGAGCTCGGGGTAGTGCTCCGTCCAGCTACCCGCTGTCGGCTTGGTGAAGTGGGCCAAAGGATTACCTTTCCGTGTGTTCGACTTCGACGCCGAAGGTGTTGAAGGCCATGGCCAACATGCCGTAGCCGCCGACCGTGAAGACCAGATCCATGCACTGCCGCTCGTCGAGGTGCGCGCCGAGGGCGGCCCAGGTCGAATCGGACAGGTTCGCTGTGGTGTCGAGTTCGTCGGTCGCGGTGAAGATCACGCGATCGAACTCGTCGGTGGGGGGCCCGCCCTGCGCCGCCGCGATATCGGCGGCGCTCACGCCGGACTCGTGGGCCATCTCCACGTGATGGGCCCACTCGTAGGCGCAGCCGCGTCGATGGGCGACGCGCAGGATCGCCAGTTCGCGTACCCGCGCCGGCAGTGTCGACCGGAACAGCAGGTGCACACCGAGGCTCAGGTAGGCCTTCGTCAGGTCCGGATGGCGGACCAGGGTGGACAGTGCGTTTCCGGCGTCCGCCGGGTTCTGCCGGTCCCGGGGCAGCAGGCCGGACAGGGCGCGCTGAACCTGCTCGTCCCATTGGTCCGCCGGCAGCGGGGGTAGGCGCATCACTGCCTCCTCTCGATTCGGAGAATCACGTTCTCGTATTTGAACTGTAAGATTTCCACGGGTTGGGCGGATAGTCAACGGGTCATTGATTCTCGCTGAATGAGAAGCTAGTTTTCATTGAGAGAGAGTGACGTAACCTCAGGAAGGGAGATCCACCATGACCGCAGTGCCACTGCGTCCCGGTGATCAACTCGCCAGCACCGTCTGCGGTACGCGAGTGGTGGTGATCCGGGTACCGGCCAACCGCACGCCCGTGATCACCTGCGGCGCGAGCCCGATGATCCCTGCCGTCAATGCCCCCACGGTCGCCGCGAGTGGTGCGCCGAGCACGGTGATCGGCAAGCGATATGTGGATGTGGCCGAGCACGTCGAGGTGCTGTGCATCGCGGCGGGCGCGGGCTCGTTGAGCTGCGACGGCGAGCCGATGACGGTGAAGGCGGCCAAAGCGCTGCCCGCCTCGGATTGATGGGGGAAGTACGCATGGCCGGTGGGATGAGTTTCGCGCTGAGCGAGGATCAGCAGCTGATCCGCGACTCGGTCGCCGAGCTGATGAAGAAGTTCGACGACAAGTACTGGATGGAGCGCGATCAGGCCCACGAGTTCCCGGCGGCGTTCTACGACACCATCGCCGCGGGCGGCTGGCTCGGCATCACGATTCCGCCGGAGTACGGCGGGCACGGGCTGGGGATCACCGAGGCGTCGATATTGCTCGAGGAGGTCGCCCGCTCCGGCGGTGGGATGAACGCGGCCACCGCGATTCACCTGTCGATCTTCGGCATGCATCCGGTGGTGGTGCACGGATCCGAGGAGCTCAAGCGCCGGACCCTGCCCCGCATCGTCAGCGGTGATCTGCACGTGTGTTTCGGGGTCACCGAACCGGGTGCGGGTCTCGACACGACCCGGATCAGTACCTTCGCCCGGCGCGAGGGCGATCACTACGTGGTCAACGGGCGCAAGGTGTGGATCTCCAAGGCCATGGAGTCGGAGAAGATCCTGCTGCTCACGCGCACCACCCGGTACGAGGACGTCGAGAAGAAGACCGACGGCATGACCCTGTTCCTCACCGATCTCGACCGCACCAAGGTCGACATCCGGCCGATCGCGAAAATGGGTCGCAACGCCGTCACCTCGAACGAACTGTTCATCGACGACCTGCGGATTCCGGTCGAGGACCGGGTCGGCGAAGAGGGCATGGGTTTCCGGTATCTGCTGGACGGGCTCAATCCCGAGCGGATGCTGATCGCCGCCGAAGCACTCGGCATCGGCCGGGTCGCCCTGGACCGGGCTGTGCGCTACGCGGGCGACCGCGAAGTCTTCGGCAGGCCGATCGGGATGAACCAGGCCATCCAGTTCCCGCTCGCCGACTCGTTGACCCATCTCGACGCCGCCGAGCTGGTCCTGCGTAAGGCCACCTGGCTCTACGACAACGGCCAACCGTGCGGTCGCGAGGCCAACACCGCCAAGTATCTGTGCGCGGAGGCGGGTTTCACCGCCGCCGATCGCGCGCTGCAAACCCACGGCGGGATGGGTTACGCCGAGGAGTACAACGTCGCCCGCTACTTCCGCGAGGCGCGCGTGATGAAAATCGCGCCGATCAGTCAGGAAATGATCCTGAACTACCTGGGATCGCACACGCTGGGAATGCCGAGGAGCTACTGAAATGACCGTCAACACAGCACTGTTCGATCTGACCGGACGATCGGCACTGGTCACGGGTGCGGCAGGCGGCATCGGTGCCGCTGTCGCGCGGGCCCTGGCCACCGCGGGCGCCGCGGTGCTGGTCACCGATGTCGACGGCGCCGCCGCGGCCGTGGTCGCGGAGAAGATCGTGGCCGAGGGCGGCACCGCTCGCAGCGCGGCGCTCGACGTGCGCGACCGAGCGTCCGCGGACGCGGCCGTCGCCGCGGCGGCCGAGCTGGCCGACGGGGTGCTGCACATTCTGGTGAACAACGCCGGTGTGACCGCTCCGGCCATGTTCGCCGAGACCAGCGAGGAATCGGTGTCGCTGTTGCTCGACATCCACCTGCTCGGCACGTTCCGGTGCTCGCAGGCCGCGCTGGCGAAATTGGCGACCGATGGCACCGGCCGGATCATCAATGTCACCTCGTCGGCGGGCATCGTCGGCACGCTCGGCCAGGTGAACTACTCCGCGGCCAAGGCCGGCATCATCGGCGTCACGAAATCGCTGGCGCGCGAGCTGGCCCGCAAGCAGATCCTGGTGAACGCGCTCGCCCCGCTGGCGGCGACACCGATGACCAGCACCCTGCGCACCAACGAGAAGTTCTCCGCGCAGATGCTGAACCGAATCCCGTTGCGCCGCTGGGCGGAACCGGACGAGGTGGCGGGCGCCTTCGTGTTCCTCGCCTCCGACGCGGCCTCCTTCGTCACCGGGCAGGTGCTGCCGGTCGACGGCGGCATGGTGATGTGATGGCCGCACACGCGGCGGCGGACCCCGCGCCGTTGGCCGGCGTCACAGTGGTGGCGCTGGAGCAGGCGGTGTCCGCGCCGATGTGCACGCGCACCCTGGCCGATCTCGGTGCACGGGTGCTGAAAATCGAGAACCCGGACGGGGGCGACTTCGCCCGGTACTACGACGACGTGGTCGACGGCCTCGCGGCGCACTTCGTCTGGGTGAATCGTGGCAAGGAATCGGTGGCGCTGAACCTGAAATCGCCGGCCGGAATGGAGGTGCTGCACCGGCTGCTCGACCACGCCGACGTGCTCGTCTCCAATCTCGCTCCCGGCGCCACCGCGCGGCTCGGCATCACCCCCGCCGACCTCGAGCACAGCCATCCCGACCTGATCGCGGTCGAGATCGACGGCTTCGGCGCGGGCGGTCCGCTATCGGGCAAACGCGCGTACGACCTACTGGTACAGGCGGAATCGGCAGTGTGCGCGGTGACCGGTTCGGCGGGCGCGCCCGCCAAGCCCGGTCCACCGGTCGCCGATGTCTGCTCCGGTCTGTACGCGGCGATCTCGATCCTGGCCATGCTGTCCGCGCGCGACCGGCGCACCCGGAAGGGGGCGGCGGTCACGGTCAGCCTGTTCGACACGATGGCCGAGGTGATGGGCTACCAGCTCACCTACACGCGGCACTCCGGCATCGATCAGCAGCCGCTCGGTATGAGTTCTCCCGCGGTCGCGCCCTACGGCGCGTACCCGACCGGTGACGGGCAGACCGTGGTGCTCGGCACCACCAATGACGGGGAATGGCAACGGCTCTCGCGTGAGTTGCTGGGGCGAGCGGATCTGGCCGACGACCCACGATTCCGGAGCAATTCCGACCGGGTTCGTCATCGCGAGGTGCTCGACGCCGAGATCGGCGCGTGGTGCGCCGGCCACGACCTGGCCCACATCCAGCAGGCCGCCGACACCGCGGGCATCGGCAACGCCCGCTACAACACCCCGAGCGAAGTGCTGGATCATCCCCAGCTGACCGAGCGCGATCGCTGGCGTCGGATCGATACCCCGGTCGGGCAGATCCCGGCGCTGCTCCCGCCCCCGATCATCAGCGGGTTCGATCCGCCGATGGGCGCGGTGCCGGCGCTGGGCGAACACACGAACGCGGTGCTCGCGGAGTTCGGTCTCACCGACGACGAGATCGCCCTGCTGCGCCTGCACCGTCTCATCGCCACGGCCGTGCCCTGATGACGTTGGGGGACAAAGACATCCGCGATGAACGGATCCTGCTGACCGAAGACCGCAACGGCGTGCGCACGCTGACCCTGCATCGTCCGCACCGCAAGAACGCGATCAATCGCGAACTGTGGGCGGCGCTGCGGGAGGCACTGGACGCGGCCGGCCGCGATCGCGACGTCCGCGCCCTCGTGCTCACCGGCGCGGGCGGGGCCTTCTGCTCCGGTGCGGATATCGCCACACCCGACCCCAGCCATCCGCTGCACAAGTTGCGCGCGCTCACCGATGTCGCGCTGCTGCTGCACGAGTTGCCGATTCCCACCATCGCCAAGGTGCACGGGGTGGCGGTGGGCGCGGGCTGGAATCTGGCACTGGGCTGCGATCTGGTGGTCGCGACGCCGGAGTCGCGGTTCTCGCAGATCTTCACCCGTCGCGGGCTCTCGCTCGATCTCGGCGGGTCCTGGTTGCTGCCCAAACTCGTGGGACTGCAACAGGCCAAGCGGCTGGCGCTGCTGGCCGAGACGATCGACGCCGAGCGGGCGCACGCGCTGAACCTGGTGACGTGGGTCGTCGCCGAACCCGAGCTCGACGCCTTCGTCGTCGAGCTCGCCGAACGGCTCGCCGCCGGACCGCCGGTGGCGCTGGCCCAGACCAAGGCACTGCTGAACGAGGGCGCGGACCGCACCCTGCGCGACGCGCTGGCCAATGAGGCTCGGGCGCAGGGGGTGAACTTCGCGACCGCCGACGCACCGGAGGCCTTCGCGGCGTTCGCGGCCGCCCGGGAACCGGAGTTCACCGGCCGCTGGGCGATCGCCCGGCAGACCGAACACAACGATGACTAGTTCGAATGGAGAGCGCCATGCGTGAGGTAGTAGTAGTCGAGGCGGTACGCACGCCGTGGGGCAAACGCAACGGCGGACTGGCGGGCACCCATCCGGCGGATCTGTCCGCGGTGGTACTCAACGCCCTGATCGAGCGCACCGGGATCGACCCGGCCGTGATCGACGACGTGATCTGGGGCTGTGTCTCCCAGGTCGGTGACCAGTCGAGCAATATCGGGCGTTACGCGGTGCTGGCCGCCGGATGGCCGGAGAGCATTCCCGGCACGACGGTGAACCGGGCGTGCGGCTCGAGCCAGCAGGCGGTGGATTTCGCTGTGCAGGCGGTGATGTCGGGGCAGCAGGATGTCGTCGTCGCGGGTGGGGTCGAGGTGATGAGCCGGGTCCCGCTCGGCGCGGCGAAGGAGGGTGGGGCCCCCTACGGTCCGAAAGCCCGTGCGCGCTACCAGGATTTCTCGTTCAACCAGGGCATTTCCGCGGAGCTGATCGCCCAGAAGTGGGGGCTGGATCGCCATCGGCTCGACGAATTCGCCACGCTCTCGCACGAACTGGCCGCGGCCGCCCAGGACCGTGGCGCGTTCGACGCCCAGCTCGTGCCCGTCGAGACCGAGGCGGGGACGGTGACCGCCGACGAAGGCGTGCGCCGCGGGACGACACCCCAGACCCTGGCCAAACTCGAGCCGGCCTTCCAGGCCGACGGTGTAATCCACGCGGGTAACTCCTCCCAGATCTCCGACGGTGCCGCCGCGGTGCTGGTGACGACACCGGAGTGGGCCCGCGAACTGGGGCTGACACCGCTGGTGCGCTACCGCGCGGGCGCGGTGACCGGCGCCGACCCGGTACTCATGCTGACCGGTCCGATTCCGGCGACCGAGAAGGTCCTGCGCAAAGCCGGTCTCGATCTCGCCGAGATCGGTGTCTTCGAGGTGAACGAGGCGTTCGCGTCGGTGCCGCTGGCCTGGCTCGCCGAAACCGGCGCCGACGCACAGCTGCTCAACCCGCTCGGCGGTGCCATCGCGCTCGGTCATCCGCTCGGTGGTTCGGGGGCGGGTCTGCTCACCCGGATGGTTCATCACATGCGCGACAACGGAATTCGCTACGGCCTGCAAACGATGTGTGAGGGCGGCGGCACCGCCAACGCCGCCATCGTCGAACTGGTCGCCTGAGCAACAAGGAGACATCGGTGCGCCGAGACATCTACACCGAGGACCACGAAGCCTTCCGCGGGCTGGCCAGGGAATTCATCGACAAGGAGATCGCGCCCCACTACGCCGAGTGGGAAAAGGCCGGGCAGATGCCGCGCGAGGTCTTCGAAAAGCTCGGTGCCCTCGGCATTCTCGGCGTCGCCATCCCACCGGAGTACGGGGGAGCGGGCCTGCGGGACTACCGCTACAACGCCGTCCTGCAGGAGGAAGCGGCGCGAGCGCTGGTGACGCTGAGCACGGTGCGCACCCAGCTCGATGTCATCCTCCCGTATTTCCTGGCCTACGCCGACGAACAGCAACGTGAACGCTGGTTCCCCGGGCTGGCGAGCGGTTCGTTGCTGACCGCCATCGCGATGACCGAACCCGGCACCGGCTCCGATCTGGCCGGGATGCGCACCTACGCGGTGCGCGACGGCGACGACTATCTGCTCAGCGGCGCGAAGACGTTCATCACCGGCGGCCTGCTCGCCGATCTGGTGATCGTGGTGGCGCGGACCTCGACCGATCCGGAGAACCGGCGCGCGGGTCTGACCCTGCTGGTGGTCGAGGACGGCATGCCCGGCTTCGAGCGTGGGCGGGTGCTGGACAAGATGGGCTGCAAGGTGCAGGACACGGTCGAGTTGTCGTTCGACGCGGTCCGGGTTCCCGTGGCGAATCGGCTCGGGGCCGAAGGCGAGGCCTTCGGCTACCTCGGCAACAATCTGTCGCAGGAACGGATGACGGTCGCGGTCGGCTCGGTCGCCCAGGCGCGGGCCGCGATCACCGCCACGATCGACTACGTCAAGGAACGCAAGGCCTTCGGGAAACCGGTCGCGTCCTTCCAGAACACCAAGTTCGAACTCGCCGCGATGTCGGCCGAGGTCGAGGCGGCGCAGGCCATGGTGGATCGTGCCGTGCTGGATCTGGTCGACGGTGAACTGTCCGGCCCCGACGCGGCACGCGTGAAGCTGTTCACCACCGAAGTGCAAGGCCGCGTGGTCGATCGGTGTCTGCAGCTGTTCGGTGGTTACGGCTATATGAGCGAGTACCCGATCGCACGGTTGTACACCGACGCGCGAGTGGCCAGGATCTACGCCGGAACCAGTGAGGTCATGAAGGTGATCATCGCCAAATCCCTCGGCCTCTGAGACACCGACGAAATCCGCCCCACGACAATCCTTGTCGTGGGGCGGATTTCGTTGATCGGCGATCTCAGCGGCGCGCGATCACGCATTCCTCGATGAACGACATCACCCGGAGGTGATAGGCGGTCGCCGAATGCCCCATGCTCAGATTGTGGCCCGCGTCGGCCTGCTCGTGGAGCAGCACGCGCGGCGCGGCCGTGAACAGCGCGGTGATCTCGCCCAACGCGAGTGGGTCGGTGCGCCAAACCTTTTCGTACGCGCCCACGGTGAACTGGACGGGAACGCGGACCTGCGCGGCGGTGTGCTCGAAATCGTGCGCCACCCACTGCGGCATCATGGTGGCCTCGTACGCCGGGCCCGGCGACGCGATCGCCGCGCCGCCGAAGACCTCGGTGGGATACAGGCGGCTCGGCTGCCAGAGCAGCTCGCGCAGACGTTCGCCGCGCCCCGGCCCGCCCGCTGTCAGGTTGCTGATGGCTTCGGGGTGGTGTTTTCTGCCGGTGCCGGCGAGTTCGATGCCGAGCAACTGCGCGCCGCGCTCGTCGGCGGCCATCCGGACGGCCAGCTCGCACCCGGCCGAGTGCGCGAGGATGAACATCCCCGCTCCGCGCTCGCGCGTACCGAGCATGCGCTCCACCAGGGCGTAGGCGAGGTCGACGCGGCGGGCGGCCGGTGCGATGTCGGCCGCGTGCGGGGCCGAACTGCCGTAGCCGGGTCGGTCGATCGCGACCACGGTGAACCCGAGCGCGGGCGCGGTACGCAACAGCGACAGCCGGGGGTGGCCGGGGCAGTCGAAGTAGGCGGAGGTCGTCACGCCGCCGTGGACGGCGATGATGACGGCGCGCGGGTCGGCCGCCTCGGCGACCGTGGCCGACATCGGGATTCCGTCGATATCGACGACGTAGGAGCTGATCGGTACCTCGTGCGGTAGCCGCACCAGATCGGAACCGGCACTGGTCATGGTGTGGGGTCGCCTTCGGACTCGGTGGGGGTGAGGGTGAGATGGCCCGCCTCCGCGGAGACGAGCACGGCACAGGCAGCGATCGTGAGATCCGGCAGCACCGCCGTGCCGTAGTGGTAGGCGTACGCGCGCAGGCGCTGGATGACGGTGATGCCGCCGCTGGGCAGCGGGAGAGTTGTCCCAGTCATGGAGACTCCCCATTCAATTGTCGGAAAGATCTAGAAGCGGGATCGCGATGTCACCGATTCCGGCCTGTTGCTAGACTGCATTCTCTAATATGAGAATCACATTATCACCTAGGTCGGGAGAGCACGATGCCGTTGATCGCTTCGGTCGGTACCTATCTGCCGTGCTGGGGTACCGCCGAACAGCGCGTACCCGGTGACGACGAGGACGCGATCACCCTCGCCGTCGAAGCGGGCCGGGCCGCGATTGCCTCGGGGGCCGGGGTGGAGCACGTCGTGCTGGTAAGCCGGGATCTGCCGCTGCTGGAAGGCGGCAACGCCGCGGTACTGCTGGCAGGCCTCGGTCTGGATTCCGAGCTCGAGGTCACCGAACGGCTCGGCGGCGCACCCGCGACCCTCGACGCCCTCGGCTCGGCGCGGCCGCGAACCCTGGTGATCGGCGTCGACCTCGATCCGGCCGGCGCGGCCGCCGCCGTCACGGGCGAACGCGGACTGCAGGTGCGCACCGCGGCGCGCGTCGCCCGGAGCCTGCCGGTCCGGACCCGCTACGCCACCGGTGTCGTGCACGACTACGGCGACCCCCGACTATTGCGCGAACGCGGACTTCTCGGGTCACTGGCCGCGTCCTGGCTCGACACCCCGGTCGCGGTGGCCGGTGTCGATCACGAACAGGCCACCGACCTCTGTATCGGTACTCCGCCGCCGCTGCCCACCTTGGGTGCGAGTTCTGGATTGTTCGCGCTGGCGGCGATGGTGGACGCGGGACAGGCCGGCCCGCTGGTCGGGGTGGAACAGGGCAGTCTGTCCGGCGTCACGGTCGCGGCGGGCGCGGTGCCGGTGCATCGGCGCGAACCGCCGCCGCGGGAGAAACCGGTGACGAGCTTCGTGCCCGGGGCCGACATCCCGATCTCGCTGGCCGCCTATGAGCGCGCGTTCGAGGCGAAAGTGCGCTGGGCGGCCGGACGCCACGAGGGCACCGACGAACTGGACTTCCCACCCCGCTATCGGGTGGACGACGACGGCACGTTGCGCACCGACTACACGCTGGTGCCGTTGCCCCGCACCGCCACCGTGTACACGTCGGTGACCGTGCACGTGCCGGTGCCCGGGCTGAAAACGCCGTATTCGCTGGTCATCGTCGAACTCGACGAGGTCGGCGTGCGCGCGCTGGTGAAAGTGACCAGCGCCGAACCGGGTTCGGTGGACATCGGCGATCGCGGCCGCATGGTGTTGCGACGCGTGGCGGTGCGCTCCGGCGTGCCGGACTACGGCTACGCCTTCGAACCGGAAACCCCCGAACGACAGGAGTCGGCAGCATGAGAAGAGTCGCCATCGTCGGCGCCGGAATGACGCCCTTCGCCGAGCATTTCGCACTCGGCATCAAAGATCTGGTGCCGATGGCCTTCGCCGACTGCGCGCGCACCATCGACAAGGGGTTCCGAAAATCCGACATCCAGGCGGCGTGGTTCGGTGAGCTCGGCACCGCCGACGGGTTCGCCTCCGGCATTCTCGCCGACACCCTCGGGCTGCCCGACATTCCGGTGACCCGCGTCGAGAACGCCTGCGCCACCGGGCACGACGCGGTCCGCAACGCGCTGCTCGCGATCGCCTCCGGCGCTATCGACGTGGCCCTGGTGGTCGGCGCGGACAAGCTGCGTGAGTCGGCATCCAAGGACATGCTGTGGGAGTGGGAGGCGATGACCCGGGACATGGCCTGGGACTACCCGCTCGGGCTGGTCGCGCCTGCCGGGTTCGCGCTGCACGTGGCACGGTACCTGCACGAATCACCTGCCACACGCGAACACATGGCCATGGTCGCGGTGAAGAACCATCGGCACGGTGTCCGAAACCTCAAGGCGCGGTTGCGCTTCGAGATCAGTATCGAGGAAGCCCTCGCGGCGCCGACGGTGGTCACGCCCTTCGGGCTCTACGACTGCGCGCCGCAGAGCGACGGGGCGGCGGCGCTCGTGCTGGTGGCTGAGGACGTGGTTGATCGCTACACCGACCGCCCCGTGTGGATCCGCGGGGTCGGACTCGGCATGGATTCGGTGATGCACCAGCACAAGCGGGACATGACGACATTCCCCGCCACGGTCCGTGCCGCGCGCCAGGCGTTCGGCATGGCCGGGCTGACCCCGTCGGACATCGATGTCGCCGAGGTGCACGACTTCTTCACCGGCATCGAGTTGATGAGCTACGAGGATCTCGGGTTCGCCGATCGGTTCGAGGCCCACAAGCTCGTCGAAGCCGGCGTCACCAGCGTGGGCGGCGCGCTACCGGTCAATCCGAGCGGCGGCTTGAAGTCGAAGGGACATCCGCCGGGCGCCACCGGGGTGGCGCAGTGCGTAGAGTTGTTCGAGCAGTTGCGCGGCGACGCGGTGAACCAGGTCGACCGGGCCCGAATCGGGTTGGCGCACTCCATCGGTGGCCCCACCGCGGTCGCGGCCGTGACGATCCTGGCCGGGCCCGACGCGCGAGACACGGCTCAGTCGTAGGCGGGTCCGTCGATGACGGTGGCCGCGATCGCTGAGTCGATCAGCACAGTATTGGCAGCAATGCCAGGTGATCGCATCTCGCTTCGGGTTGATGCGGTCATCAGATCGAGCCGCCGGTTCGGGCTACCCGCAGCGTGTGCCGAGTAGCCCGAACCGGCGGGGATCATCCGATTTGTTCAGCCGCGTCGAGTACGTCGGCCGAGATGGTTTCGCGTGCGCCGATCACCTCGATGCCGAGTAGCACGCCATCGCCATCGAAATCCAGGACCATCTCGGCCCCATCGAGTAGCACTGCTTGTTGCCGGGCGGCTTGTCCGGGGCCGATGCGATCGGCGAGGTAGATCATCGCGGCGTTTGCCGTCGAATCGTAGGTCATCCGCACAAGGACAACTCCTGCCGAGTTGGTTCCGACTTCAGTTGCCCATTGTCGTTGATTCGTGATCGGATCACGCACTAGTACTGGCGCGGGCGTCGCTGGAAATGAGCGATGGGTACCAGCGTGTCGGACGACTTCGATGGCCGATCCGCAGGAGGTCGTAGCCGTACAGGCCAGCGGGCGAGTTGAGACCTGATCGCCCGGTATCGACTTTGCTGGAAATCGAGGGTGGCCAAGCGTTCTCGAGCTGCGCGCCGATGGCGTCGGTTCGGCACCATCGGCGCGCTGATGCGAGCCTGTACGTGGTCGCTGCGTGGGCTTTCGCGGCTCTACGTCTGGGCGCGGGAGTTCAGCCGTGCAACGGTTGGCGGTCGGCGATGTTTCGTCGGACGTGGAACTTCTGCACTTTGCCGCTGGCAGTTCGGGGGAAATCCTCGACCTGGTGCAGCTCCTCGGGCCACTTCTGTTTGGCGACACCGGCTTTGTCGAAGTGCGTACGCATCTCGTCGATGGTCGGCATCTCGTGGCCGGTGCGCAGTCGCACCACGGCGGCGGCGTGCTCGCCGAGGCGGGCATCCGGTGCGGCGACGACGACCGCCTCGGCGATTCCGGGCATTGTCAGCAGGACCTCCTCGACTTCGAGGGCGCTGATGTTCTCGCCGCCGCGGATGATGATGTCGGCCTTGCGGTCGGTGATCGTGAGGTAGCCGTCGGCGTCGAGTTCGCCGATGTCGCCGGTGCGGTACCAGCCGTCGGCGTCGAAGGCGGCGGCGGTGAGGGCGTCGTCGGTGTAGCCGAGGCACAATTCCGGTCCGCGACTGAGGATTTCGCCGTCGGGGGCCAGGCGGATCTCCACGCCGGGTAGGGCATCGCCGTCGGTGAACAGGCGTTTGTCCGAGGCCGCGGTGATCTGTGACCCGGTGATCGACGGGTGCTCGGTGCTGCCGTAGGAGCGGAAGACCGTGATGCCGAGTTCGTCGAGCCTGCGGGTGACCGCCGCGGGGACCGACGACCCGCCCAGGCCCGCGTACCGCATCCGGGGCAGATGCGCGGCGGTGAAATCGGGGTGGTCGAGCAGGCTGGTGACGAAGTACGTCGCGCCGCCGCCCACGGTGAGTCCGTCGCTGTGCATCAGCGCGAGGACGCGCTGCGGATCCCACACATCGGCCAGGTTCACCGGCGTCGCGTCCAGCACCGGGATCAGGAAGGCGTTCACCATGCCGATGAAGTGCCCGACGGGCGCCGCGGTGAGTTGTTTGCCGCGGTCGGGTGGGTACCAGGCGGACAGCTGCCGGGTTTCGTGACCGAGGGTCTCATGGCTGTGTATGACGCCCTTGGGCGCGCTGGTGGTTCCCGAGGTGAAGGCGATCAGTGCGGGGCCGCCCGGATCGGTCGGGAGGAATCCGGGCATCGGTTCGTCGGCGAGCAGGTCGTCGAAGTCGCGTCCCACCACGCCGACGATCGGGATGTCGGCGCAGAGATCGGCCTGGAACTCGAGGCGCCCGAAGCGCTCCGCTCCGATGAACACCCGTGGCGTGGTCGCCTCGAGGATGTAGGTCAGTTCCTTGCCGCCGTAGAAGTGCACGATGGGCACCACCACCGCGCCGAGGAAGGCCGACGCCCAGAAGGTGGCGGCGGCCTCCATCCAGTTGGGCAATTGGAAGGCCACGACGTCGCCGGGTCCCACGCCGCGAGCGCGCAGGCCCGCGGCGAGGCGACGGGCCCGGTGCTCGACCTCGCCGAAGGTGCCCGACCAGGGACGCTCGGCGGAGTGCACCCGGAATTCGGTGTCCGGGGCGGCGGCGAGGCCGCGCGTCAGCAGCTCGCCGATCGGTTCGCCGGTCCACCAGCCCTGCGTTCGGTAACGCTCGACCAAGTCGGCGGGAATGCTGCGCACGTGAGACTCCAATGCCCGATCCGAAGTTCTGCGGCGCTGATGTTATTCTCTGAAAACAAGAATGACAATCTCGTGATGGGAGAATCTTAGATGGTCGAGCTCGAGCTGGACGAGGGCGTCGCGGTCATCACGATCGATCGACCGCACGCGCGCAACGCCATCGCGCCCGTCACGATGGACGAGCTCGACGAGGCGCTCGACAAGGCGGCGGGTGCGCGTGCTCTCGTCGTGCGCGGAGCCGGTGAGCGCGCGTTCGTCTCCGGCGGTGACCTGAAAGAACTCAGCGCTCTGCGCACCGAGGAACAGGCCGCCGCGATGGCCTGGCGGATGCGCTCGATCTGCGACCGGCTGGCGAGTTTCCCCGCCCCCGTGATCGCCGCGCTCAACGGGCATGCGCTCGGCGGCGGCGCCGAGTTCGCGGTGGCCGCTGACATCCGCGTCGCCGCCGACGATATCAAGATCGGCTTCAACCAGTCCGCGCTGGCGATCATGCCGGCCTGGGGCGGCGCGGAACGACTCGCCGCCCTCGTCGGCAAGAGCCGCGCGCTGCTGCTCGCCGGGTCCGGCGCGATCCTCGACGTCGTCGAGGCGCAGCGACTCGGCCTGGTGGATCGGGTGCTGCCGCGCGCGGAGTTCGAGGACGGCTGGCGCGCGCTGGCCCGATCGCTGGCCACCCCGCAGGCCGCCGAGATCAAGCGCGTCGTCGGCGGGGTGTCGGCCGAGGAAGCCGTCGCGGCCTTCGCGCGCCTGTGGGTGGCGGATGAGCACTGGGCCGCCGCCGACGCGGTGCTCACCCGCCGCGGATAATCCGCGCCCACCTGCCCGCGCTCACTCCGGTGCGGGCAGGTACGGCACCAGCGCGGCTTCGGCCGCCACGGCGAACGAGCTCAGAGCCATGGCGAGCATCGCGTACATGCCCACGGTGAACACCACATCCATCAGCTGGTGCTCGTCGAACTCGGTCGCCAGGGCGGTCCAGGTCGGGCCGCTCACGGCCCCGTCGCCGAGCAGTTCGTCGACGGCGGCCAGCAGCGCGCCGTCGATCGCCGACCACCCGGGCGCGCTCGGACCCCGTTCGATTCGGGCGATCTCCTCGGGCTCCAGGCCCGCGTCGGCGGCCAGGATCGAATGCTGGGCCCACTCGTAGCCGCAGCGCTGGACCGCCGCCACCCGCAGCACCAGCAGCTCGCGCTGCCGGGCCGAGAGCGTGGAGCCGTAGAGGAAGTGCCCGTTGAAGGTGAGGAACGGTTTGGCCAGCGCCGGATATCTGGCCAGCGTGCCCAGCAGGTTCGCCCCGCTCTGCCGCCCGGTCGACGGCTTGTCGCCGATCGCCGCGCTGCGATACTCGGCCATGAACGTGGTCATCTCCGTGGACCATTCCGCCTTCGGCAACGGCGCGATGCGGGGCTCTTGCGCCGCTGTCACGTGTTCCGCCCGCCGTTGACGCCGATGATCTGACCGGTGAGATAACCGGCCTCCTCGCTCACCAGGAACGCGCAGGTGGCGGCCACGTCGGCCGGTGTGCCGATCCGGCCGACCGGAGTGCGCGCGATCTGCGCCTCGACGTCGATGAACCCCTTGTCCACGGTGTGGCGCAGCATCGGGGTGTCGATGAAGCCCGGCGGAATGGTGTTCACCGTGATGCCGCGTTTGGCGAACTCGAGCGCGAGCACCTTGGTCAGACCCACCACGCCCGATTTCGCCGCGACGTACCCGGCCAGCCCGGCCGCGCCGCTGTGCACGCTCGACGACGAGATGTTGACGATGCGTCCCCAGCCCTGCTCGATCATGTCCGGGATCACCGCCTGGCAGCAGTCGAAGGTCCCGGTGAGATTGATCGCCAGGGCCCGGTTCCAGGTCTCGGCGCTGATCTCGAGGAAGGGACCGTCCAGGGTGAGACCTGCGCTGTTCACCAGCACCGCCGGTCGACCGAGCCGGGCGCGGACCTCGGCGACCCCGGCGTCGATCGCCGCGCGGTCGGTGACGTCGACCGGCAGGCCGATCGCCCGACCGCCGGCGTTCTCGATCGCGGCGGCGGCGTTCTTGGCCGCGTCACCGTTGAGGTCGAAGATGGCGACGGATGCCCCGTCGGCGGCGAGCCGCGCGCTGATCGCGCCGCCGATCCCCGACGCGCCGCCGGTGACGATCGCGGTGCGGGCGCTCATTTGATGGCCTCGTCGCCGGCGAGGGTGGTGCGGTGCATCCGACGCGGTTCACGCCGGTCGAACTCGCACGCCCGGTGGACCAGGCCCCGGTTGTCCCAGATCACCAGATCGCCCACCGACCAGGCGTGGCGCAGCACGCGCTCCGGGGCGGTGGCGCGCGCCTGGAGGTCGTCGAGCAGTGCGCGCCCCTGCTCGGGGTCCATGCCGACGATGTGGGACGTGGTCGCCCCGAAGACCAGGGAGCGCCGCCCGGTGTCGTGCTGCCACACCAGCGGATGCTCGCGCACGGTGCGCGAGGCCCATTCGGTGAGCTGCTCCTCGGTGGGGTCCGGGTAGGTCAGTCGCTGGATCGCGGCGAAGGTGTGCACCACCCGCAGGTCGGCGAAGCGCTGCCGCTCGTCGTCGGAGAGGTTGTCGTAGGCCGCGTAGGTGCTGGCGAACTCGGTCTCGCCGCCCTCGGTGGCGATCACGTGCGCGCTGAGCATCGACGCCTTGGCCGGGATGGCGTCCAACGCGCCGTCGAGGTGCCAGAAATCGTTGCTCGCGAAGTACTCCGCGTTGGGATTGTCGGGGTCGAAGCTGATCTGCATGACATCGGGGTTGGCGTAGAGCGGGAACTGCACCAGCTCGCCCAGCCGCCGCCCGAACGCCGCCTGCGCCTCGTCGCCGATGTGCAGTTCGCGAAACAGCAGGACGCCGTGCTCCTCGAGCGCCGCCATGCACGCGGCCGGAATGTCGGGGTCGTGCAGCAGCCGGTCGGCGTCGGCGTCGAGCACCTCCACGCCGACGGCGTCGCTCAGTTTCTTCGTGGCCAGGGTAGGCATCGGTCGCCTCTCATTCTTCCGGCGGCGCGTAACCGAGCACGCCCTTGATCTCGAGGTAGTCGTGGAAGCCGAAATCGCCCCACTCGCGGCCGTTGCCGCTCTTCTTGTAGCCGCCGAAAGGCGTGTGGAAATCGAACCCGTCGTTGATCGCGATCGACCCCGCCCTGATCCGGCGGGCGACCGCGCGCGCCTGCGCCAGGTCGGTGCCGGCGACGAAGCCGGCCAGGCCGTACTCGGTGTCGTTGGCGATCTCGACGGCGTGGTCGAGATCGTCGTAACCCAGGATCGTCAGGACCGGCCCGAAGATCTCCTCGCGGGCGATCGTCATGTCATTGGTGACCTCGGCGAAGACGGTGGGCCGCACGTAGTAGCCGATGCTCAGACCGTCCGGTTTGCCGGGCCCGCCTGCCACCAGTGTGGCCCCCTCTCCGATGCCCTTGGCGATCAGTGTCTGGATCTTGTCGAACTGGTTGGCCGAGACCACCGGGCCGATGGCGAACTCGCCGTGCGGATCGCCGACGGTGACCCCCTCGGCCGCACCGCGGGCGACCTCGATCGCCTCGGCCATCCGCGCGGCGGGCACCAACATGCGCGAGGGCGCGCTACAGGTTTGGCCCGAGTTGAGCATCATGCTCACCACGCCCTTGCCGACGTTCTCGGCGAAGGCGTCGTCATCGAGGATGATGTTGGGGTTCTTGCCGCCGAGCTCCTGGGTGACCCGCTTGACCCCGGCCGCCGCGTTGCGCGCGATGTCGATGCCCGCCCTGGCCGAGCCGGTGAACGAGACCAGGTCGACGTCGGGATGACTCGCCAACGGCACGCCGACGGCGAGGCCGTCGCCCTGCACGAGGTTGAACACCCCGGCCGGAACACCGGCGGCATCGAGGATCTCGGCGAAGATCTGTCCGGAGAACGGCGCGAGTTCGGAGGGCTTGAGCACCATGGTGCAGCCGGTGGCCAGCGCGGGGAAGACCTTCACCGCGATCTGGTTCAGCGGCCAGTTCCACGGGGTGATCAGGGCGCAGACCCCGATCGGCTCCTTCACGATCAGTGACGCGCCGCGCTGTTCCTCGAAGCGGAATCCCTCGAGGACCTCGATCGTGGTGCTGAGGTGGCCCGTCCCCAGGTCCACCTGGAAGCCGTTGGCCAGGGCGGCCGGTGCCCCCAGCTCCTCGATCAGCGCCGCCCCGAGATCGGGGGCGCGTTTCTGATATTCGGCGAGAACCGCGCGCAGCAGCGCGAGCCGTTGCGCGGGCTCGGTGCTCGACCACCCGTCGAACGCGGCGCGCGCGGCGGCGACCGCGCGGTCCACGTCCGCCGCCGTGCCGACGGCCACCGTGCCGCACACCTGCTCGGTGGCCGGATTCACCACGTCGATGGTGTGGGGCTCGGCGGGGTCGGTCCACTGCCCGTCGATGTAGAGCTTCAGATATTCACGCATGATTTCCTCACTGAGTGCCTTCCGCGTACCAGGTGCGGAATTCGTCGTAGCTCGGCATTTCTTCCGAATTCGCCTTCGGGTCGACCGCGACGTGGATGACGCCCGGTCGCCCGCTGGCGTAGGCGCGTTTGATGGCGGGGGCGATGTCCTCGTCGCGCTCGACGTATTCGCCGTAGCAGCCGAAGCCCTCGGCGACCTTGTCCAGCCGGGTGTTCTTGCTCCAGTGCACGCCGGTCTCGAGCGAGCCCTGCCCGTAGGTGCGCTTGTAGACGCCGACCTCGAGCCCCCAGGCGTAGTCGACCGCGACCACGCAGACCAGGGGCAGATTCAGGCGCGCCGCGGTTTCGAGTTCGGCGATGTGGAACTGGAACGAGGAGTCGCCGGTGATCAGCATCATCGGTCGTTTGCCGCCGTCGGCCACGCCCGCGCCTACCGCGTAGGGCAGGCCGGTGCCCAGGTGCCCGAAGTTCTGATTCCACATGACGTCATGGGGTTTGGCCTGCGAGTAGGTCCAGCCGAAGATCGTCGTGGCGCCGCCGTCGCGCACCATGATGCCGTCGGCCGGAAACGCCTGCGTCGCCTCCACGATCAGCCGCGCCGGGTGCACCGGCGACATCCCCGACGGCGCGGTCTCGGCCAGTTCCGCGAGCTGGGCCGCGTCCTGTTCGATCCAGCCCGCGAGCTCGGGGGTGGCGGTGCGCGGGGTCTCGCGCAGCGCCTCGACCAGCTGCGGGACGATCGCGCGCAGGTCACCGACCAGCGGCACGTCCACCGATCGGTTCACCCCGATGGCCTCGGGGTCCTGCTCGACGAGGATCCACTTGCGGTTGGCCTCGTTGGCGACCCAGTGCCGTCCGCGCCCGTAGTGCACCGGTTCGCCCAGTTCGGTGCCGATGGCCAGGCACAGATCGGATTTCACGACCGCGTCGATCGCCGCCGCCGAGAACCCGTACGGGAAAGTGCGGTCCTCGAGCCCGGGGATGAAGGAGGTGCCGCCCGAGGTCTGGATGACCGGGCAGGCCATGGCCTCGGCCAGCGCGCGGACCGACTTGCCGGCGCGTGTGGTGTGCACGCCGTGTCCCACGAGCAGCACGGGCTGGCTCGCCGCGCGGATGTAGTCGACCGCCTCGGCGATCCGGTCCGCACCGGCGGTCTGTCCCACCAGGCGATACGCCGACGGCGCCAGCGCGGGCCCGACCTCGAGTTCCTCCTGGATCACGTGCGAGGGGTACTCGATGTACACCGGGCCGGGGGTGCCCGAAAGCGCCTTGCGCAGACCCTGCCGGATGACCTCGTCGGTCTGGTCGGCGTATTCGATACTGGCGCAGTACTTCACCGACGGCTCGAACAGTTCCGCCTGCTTCACGAACTGGATGCGACCGCGCCGCACCCGCTGTTCGGTGATCCGCGCGCGCTGCCCGCCCAGGAAGATCACCGGCGAGTTCTCGACCTTGGCGCACATCATGGCCCCGGCCAGGTTGGCGACGCCGGGGCCGAGGGTGCCGATGCACACCGCGGCCTTGCCGGTCATCCGGGACACCGCCTCGGCCATGAAACCGGCCGACTCCTCGTGGTGCGGGGCCACCACCGTCCAACCGCGTTCTTCGGCGAGATGGAACATGTGCACGAAGTTGGGGTCGGGAATGCCGAACAGGGTGTTGATGCCCTCGGCTTCGAAGAGTTGCAGAATGCGTTCGTAGACTTTAACCGACATGCGTGCTGCCCTTCATAGCTGTCGCGAAGCTCTTGGTGATGTGGTCGATGTGTCCGGAGGGGACGACCGGCAGGATCCAGGGATCCTCGGTCGCCCGGATGTCGTCGATCCGCGCGCCGACCTCCTCGATCGACCAGCTCGGCTGGTAAACCCCGGGGGTCTCGGCGATGAACGCCCGCGCCACGCGTCCGGCGATCGACACCAGCATCTCCCCGGTGATCGAGCAGGATTCGTGCGCGAGCCACCCCACCACCGGCGCCGCCAATTCCGGGTCCATGGGCGGATAGGCCGAGGTGTCGATGCCCTCGGCGAGGCGGGTGAGCGCGGCGGGCACGATCACGTTGCAGCGCACGCCGTGTTCGGCGCCCTCGAGCGCGATCACGTTGGACAGTCCGATCAGCCCCGCCTTGGCGGCGCCGTAGTTGGCGACGCGGTGGTTGCCGTAGAGCCCGCCGATCGAGGAGGTGAGGACCACCCGGCCGTATCCGGCCTCGCACATCAGCGCAAACGCCGGGCGCACCACGTGGAACGCGCCGCGCAGGTGGACGTCGAGGACGGCGTCGAAATCCTCGTAGGACATCTGCGCCAGCGGTGCGTACCGGTTGTTGCCCGCGTTGTGCACGATGATGTCGATCCGGCCGAAGGCCTCGATCGCGGTCGCCACGATCGCGCGCCCGCCCTGCGCCGTCGCCACCGAAGCGGTGCTGGCCACCGCGATGCCGCCGGCGGCGGTGATCTCCTCGACCACCGCCGCGGCGACCCCGGCGTCGCCGCTGTCCCCGCTGATGGTGGCGCCGGGATCGTTGACGACCACCCTGGCCCCCTTCGCGGCGAGCAGCAGCGCGTAGGCGCGGCCCAATCCGCGTCCGGCGCCGGTGATCACGGCGACTCTGCCCTCGAACCCGAGTTCAGACATGGTGGGCTCCGCTCGCCGCGCGCCTCATCGGGCCGGTTCGGTCGGGGTGCCCAGCGCCAGGCCGGGCAGCTCGCCGGTGTGGCGCCACGCCTGGAGCAGATCCTCGAAGGCGTAGAAGCCGGGCCAGTACGGGTCGCCGAGATGGGAGCGGATCTGCTGTTCGCCCTCGTTGTTGTAGTAGCCGGGGGTGCACTCGCGCTGGAAGTTGCTGTTGTCGATCGCGCTCTCGCGCACGGTCGCGCACCACTGTTCCTGCGCGTCGGCGGTGGGTTCCACCGTGGTCGCGCCCCGGCTCATCGTCTGCTCGATGATGAAGGCGATGTGGCGGGCCTGCTGTTCGAACATGGCCGTCGTGCTCGCGGTCACCCCGCCCTGGACGAACCCGGTGAAGAACTGGTTCGGGAAACCGGTGGTCATCGTGCCGTGCAGGGTGCGGTAGCCCTTGGCCCAGTGGTCGTAGAGCGAGAGCTCGTCGCGGCCCACGTAGGGGGCGATGCCGAAGCGTCGGTCGAGGTC
Organism: Nocardia sp. NPDC056541; assembly: GCF_042794235.1. Classification (NCBI taxonomy): domain Bacteria; kingdom Bacillati; phylum Actinomycetota; class Actinomycetes; order Mycobacteriales; family Nocardiaceae; genus Nocardia; species Nocardia sp. NPDC056541. Next base: position 206,978 of record NZ_JBHTUD010000005.1, on the reverse strand, counting down.
GGTGGTGATCTCGAAACCGCTGGCGAAGATGATGCAGTCCACTTCGTGTTCGACGCCGTCGGCGACGATGCCTGTGGCGGTGATCCGCTCGACGCCCTTGGTGCCGGAAACATCGACGAGCGTGACGTTGTCGCGGTTGAAGGTCGGCAGGTACTCGTCGTTGAAACACGGCCGCTTGCACAGGAACCGGTAGTAGGGCTTGAGCGCCTCGGCGGTCGCCGGGTCGGTGACGATCTCGTCGACCCGGTCACGCACCCGCTGCATCGCCCGATAGTCCGCCAGCTCGCGCAGCTCCATGAACTTCTCCGGCGTCAGCTCCGCCCAGCCGCCGGTGCTGTCGAGGTGGTCGCGCACGTTGCGGCTGACCTCGGTCCAGCCGTCGCAGACCAGATCGTCCTGACCGGGACCGTAGGCTTCGAACGCGCCGGTGTGGAAGTTGCGGCGGATCTCCTCCTGCCAGCCGGGCTGCAAGCTCTCGGCCCACGCGGGGTCGGTGGGCACGTTGCCGCGCTCGTAGATGTAGGACGGGGTGCGCTGGAAGACGGTGAGATGGCGCGCCGAGCGGGCCAGGTGGGGGATGGACTGCACGCCGCTGGCGCCGGTCCCGATGATCGCCACCCGCTTGTCGGCGAGCTTGTCCAGGCCCCCGCGCATGTCGCCGCCGGTGTACTCGTAGTCCCAGCGCGCGGTGTGGAAGGTGTGTCCCGCGAAATCGCCCAGACCGGGGATGCCGGGCAGTTTGGGCCGGTTGAACGGGCCCTGACACATGACGACGAAGCGGGCGCGGATCTCGTCGCCCCGATCGGTGCCGATCCGCCAGCGCTGGATCGACTCGTCCCACGCCATCGAGCGGGTGAGCGTGCCGAAGATCGCCTTGTCGTAGAGACCGAAGTGCCTGCCGATGCGCTGGCAGTGCTCGAAGACCTCGTCGCCGTAGGAGTACTTCTGCTTCGGGACGTAGCCGACCTCCTCGAGCAACGGCAGATAGCAGTAGCAGTCGGTGTCGCACTGGATGCCGGGGTAGCGATTCCAGTACCACGCGCCGCCGAAATCGCCGGCGTGCTCGATGATCCGGAAGTCCGCCACCCCGGCCTCGCTGATCCGGGCTGCGGTGACGAGTCCGGCCAGCCCGCCGCCGAGGATCGCCACGTCGATGTCCTGGGAGATCGGCGGTCGCGGCTGGACCGGGGTGTACGGGTCGGCTTCGTGATACTCGGCGAAGTCCGCCTCGGCCGTCACGTACTGCTGCTGGCCCTCGGGGCGGATGCGCTTGTCGCGTTCGGCGAGATACTTCGCCCGGAGCGCTTCGTGATCGACCTCGGGTGTCTGCGTTGGTGCGCAGTTCTGCATGCGAATTCCTCGGTGTGGTGCGGTGTTTCGGGTGATCAGGGCACGGGACTCAGGCGAGGTCGCGCGGTGCGCCGGTGCCCATGTAGGTGGCCAGGTTGTGGTGCAGGTTCACGACGCTGCGTTCGCGGTAGGGATTGGGCATCGGCCCGGCGAAGCCACGCGTCTTCATGCCCTGCTGCACAGCGGCCATGTTCGAGAAGTCCTGGGGCAGGACGGTGCGCCAGGCCGGATCGTCGGCCGCGGTGTACTCCCACTCGGTCTTCGGTTCCTGGCCGGCCGGGAACAGTTCGTAGACGGCCGCCTCGAAGATGCACTTGTCGGGGTCGTAGCCGTAGGGCCGGGCGCTGTAGCAGAGCATGTTGTTGAGCGCGTGCCCGATCTGGAAGTTGGGGAAGATCTGCCACGCGGTCCCCGCCGCCGCGACGACCTGCGGGTCCACCGTCGGCCACACCACCCCGCGATCGGCGTCGTACTCGCGGGCCGATTGCAGCCAGTGTTTGAGCACCTGATCGGCCGGGGTGCCCTCGGGCAGCTCCGCGACCAGCCGATTCGCGGCGTCGACCAGGGTTCGGGTGGTGTTGGTGTTGGCGTTCTCCCAGGTGAAGTTCTGGAGTTCGGCCGTGGACATGCGGGCGTCGGGTCCGGCGCCGAGCCGCAGCTTGGCCTGGTTCTCCTCCATGCCCTTTGGCGCGTCGTAGCCGATGTTGCTGTGCTTGCCCTGCGCGCGCGACCACCCGAGGAAGTTGCCGAAGTTCATGAACTCGGGGTGGGTGTAGGGCACGTGGTAGGTCTCCATGAACGCCTCCAACGCGACCTTCCAGTTGCAGTCGAAGACCAGCCAGCGCCGCCACCGATAGCGCATGTTCTCCAGCTGGAACGGATCGAGCAGCCCGGCCGCGGGCTCCAGGTACTCCCGCAGCGGCTCGGCCTCGGGGTCCATGGTGATCCAGATCCAGCCGCCCCAGGTGTCGACCCGCACCTCGCCGAGCCGGGTGCGGTCCGGGGTCAGCCCGCACGGCCAGTCCTGCTGCTCGGCCGCGAAGGTATTGCGGCCCTCGAGGTCGTAGCGCCAGCCGTGGAACCCGCAGACGAACTGCTTGCGGCGGCCGTGCGCCTCCCGCGCGCCCGGGGGAGTGTCGATCAGCCGGCGGCCCCGATGCGAGCAGACGTTGTAGTAGGCGCGCAGCGTGTCGGGCGCCGAGCGCACCACGATGATCGAGTCGTCGAGGATGTCGTAGGTGAGGAAGTCGCCGACCTGGGCCAGTTCCTCGACCCGACCGACCTGCTGCCACACCTTGGTCCACAGCTTGTCGCGTTCGGCGCGGGCGTAGTCCGGCGACAGATAGGCCTCCACGCCGATCGAGCGCGGGGTCGACAGCGCCTCCTCGGTAGTGGTGAGCGCGGACTCTGTGGTGTCGGTCATGACCTCTCCTAGCGGGTGATGGCGGTGCGGAACGCGTCGTCCTCGAGGAACAGCGATGTGTGGTCGGCGTCGAGGTGGGTCCACTTGAGGTCGAGTCCGCCGTCGACCAGCAGCGTCTGACCCGTGATGTAGGTCGACAGGTCCGAGAGCAGGAACAGGATCGCGCCCGCCTGCTCCTCGGGCCGCGCGCGCCGACCCATGGCGATGGCGCGCCGGTCCCGGTCGGCGGCCTCGCCGACATAGGTCGCCGAAGCGGGGGTCTTGGTCACCCCGGGCGCGATGGCGTTGACCCGGATGCCGTCGGCGGCGAGTTCGACCGCCATGGTCCGGGTCGCGGCCACCAACGCGGCTTTGGCCGTGCCGTAGCCGATGTGGAACGGCGCGGTGTTCATGCCGCTGATCGAGGAGATCGAGACGATCGAGCCGGGCCGTCGCCGCGTTTTCAATTCGGCGGCGACGGCCTGACTCATGAAGAACATCGTTTCGAGGTTCTGGGTGAACAGCGCTCGCCAATCGGCGCGACTCACCCGCAGCGCGGGCATCCAGGTCGCCGGGGCCGCGCCGCCCGCCACGTTGACCAGACCGTGCAGGTCGCCCTCGGTGGCGCGGATCGTCGCGAGCACCGTGGCGATGCCGTCGTCGGTGGCGGCGTCGGCCGCCACCGGCACCACCGCGAGCCCCTGCTCGATCAGCGGGTCGATGTGGGTCGTGAGGTTGTCCTTCGAACGGCTCACCGCGATCACGGTGGCCCCGGCCCGCGCGACCATCTCCACCACCGAGGTGCCGATGCCGCCGCCCGCCGCCCCGGACACCACGACGACGCGTCCGCTCAGGTCGATCGACCCGGCCGCCACCGCCGGGTTCATGCCGTGGCGCGCAGCGCGAGCACGCTGCCCTCGGCGTCGGCCGACAGGTACAGGGTCCCGTCGGGTCCGGCGGTGATCCCCGCGAAGGGGCCCTGCGGACCGGAGAACGGCGGCAGCCCGCGCAGCGGCTTGGGCGTGACGCCGGGAGGCGCGCCGACCGGCAGATTCCGGGCCAGGGTGGTCCGCACCTTGGTTGCCAGATCCACGCTGATCAGCGACTTGCTGCCCACGTCGACGACGTAGAGCGTGTCGCCGCGCACCAGGATGCCCTGGGGCTGCTCGAGCGCGTCGACCACCGTGTCGACCCCGGCGCTGCTCACCGAGACGATGCGGCCCGCGCCGGCTTCGGCGACCAGGCAGGTCCCGCCGGTGGTGAACGCGACGCCGATCGGCTGGTTCAGGCCCGAGGCCAGCTCCTCGACCCGGCCGCCGGACCGCACGGCCAGCACCCGGCCACGGCCGAACTCCGTGGCGACGATGTCGCCGTTGGGTCCGAGCGCCACGCCGTAGAGCTGGTCGAGTTCGTCGGCCAGCACCTCGCTCTCCTGACTTGCCGGCCGCCACCGCGTGATCTGTCCGCCCGAGGTGGTGACCACGAATTCCCCCGCGCCGACGGCGGTGACGCCCCGGATGAAGCCGGGATAGCCGGGGCTGAACAGCATGCCGACCGTTTCCGGGGCCTGTCCCGGGCGCAGCACGTAGAAGTAGGTGCCGTCGGCGACGTAGAGTTCGCCGTCGCTGCCGACGGTGAGGTCCAGCGGCCAGTTCAGGCCGCCGGGCAGGGTGGTTCTGGTCTCGCCGCCGTCGAGGACCTCGGTGATCTCGCCGGTGAAGTTGGAGACGAAGAGCCGGCCGTCGACGAACGTGCAGTTGTCCAGGCCGGGGTTCAGGGTGGCCAGGACGGTGCGCTGTCCGGTTCGGGGATCGATGCGCAGGACCTCGCCGGTGCTCACCTGGGTGGAGACGATGTTGCCCGCCGCGTCGAACTTCACCGAGTCGGGCACGCCGAGATCGCCGACGACGCGTTCGGGTTCGCCGCCGCGCGGGTCGATCCGCCAGATGTCGTTGGTGCCCATCACCGGGTAGTAGAGGAGCCCGTCGGGACCGACCTCCATGGCGTTGGGCATGGCCAGGTTCTCCGCCAGGACCCGGGGCTCGCTGCCGTCGGTGAACAGCTCCATGAGCCGTCCGCCGACGCGACATTCGTTGACGAACAACCGGTTCTGGTGCACGGTGATGCCGTTCGCGCTCGGCAGATCGTCGCGCAACACCCTGGTCTGGCCGTCGGCGCCGCGCATGCTGACCCGCCCGTCCATCACCTCGGTGGCGAACAGGTTGCCGTGGTCGTCGAAGGCCAGGTCGTCGGGGGCGATGATGTCGCCGCCCTTGGCGCTGATCGTCTCGAGTCCGCCGGTGGCGACGTCGAGGGCGCTGATCTGGCTGCCGGTCACCTGGGCGACGTAGATGCGGCCGTCGGGGCCGGTGCGCAGGCCGTTGGCGCCGAAGAGCCGGCTCGGCGGCGTGAGGCGTTCCAGGCTCCACCCTTCGGCGAGGCTCGTTGCTGTGGTGCTGATGTAGCGCGCCCCTTGTATCAAGGTGGGGCCTCCTCCGGGTGAGTGCGTCGGGGTCCGCGATGGGGTGGCGTCGCAGTCCTGCGGATCGCCGGAGGGTGATGCGGACCACTTCATCGGTGGCTCGGAGCCTGCCAGCAAGCGGTGAGCATTGCAAGTATTGTTATCCTTGTAAGGATTAGCTAGCATGCGCGAAGAGTGAGAATTGCAATCTCTTCTGAAGCAAGGCAAACTCTACCGCTGATGACGTGCGGTTTTGTGGGGAATCGCGTGGTGATCCGCGCACGAAGAAGCCTCGCGCTGGGTCGCACGGGGTGGGTCGCGCGATTCGGCTCCGTCAGCGGGGGTGAACGCGGTGGCGTACTGCCGGTCGGCGCATAGCGGGGGGCTACGGCACGCGGCGACTGAATATTGTTGTGCCCTGCCGTGATTCGACTATCGGCGTGGTGCGGTCAGGATGCGGAGAGTCGCGCGAAGTCCGGGGGTTCGGCCGGACTCGGCTAGAGGCGTGCGCGGTGGCCGGACTGGATCGACTGGCGCGACATGGCCGACGACGCGTTGACGACACCGCCGTCGAATCGCTCGAGCACCACGGACTGGGTCGCCGCCAGGTGCGCGCGCGCCAACCGCTCGGCCTCCTCGGCCTGACCCGCGGCGATCTGCTCGACGAGTCGGCGATGGAAGCGCACGGCGTCGCGCGCGTCGGCCTCGGACGGGTACTCGCCCCGCCGGGTCGTCGCTTCCGCCCAGGCTTGCTCCTGTGCCGACCACAGGGCCACGAGCGTGCTGACGACGTAGCGAATGGTCACGTTCGGGGTGAACGAGACGACGAGATCGTGGAACTCGCGGGCGGATTGAGTGAAGGCCACGCCGTCGCCGACCTTGGTGGCCGAGTCGTCGACGGCGGCCTCGAGGGCTGGGACGACCGCCTCGGCGCGGTCTTCGCGCCGGGCGCACGCGGCGGCGCACATCGGCTCGAGCGCCTGGAGTCCGGACGCGAGATCGCCCAGCGTCACGCGGGCGCCCTGCAGGGCGAGCCCGAGGTGATAGGCCGCGGAGACCTCGTCGGGCCGGTGTACCTCGGCGCCGCCGACGTTGCCGCGCCGGACCGTGACCAGGCCCTCGGTCTCGAGGATGCGCAGCGCTTCCCGGATGGAGGGATAGCTGACGCCGAAGTCCTTGACCAGCTGATCCTGGGTGGGGAGGCGGTAGTTGTCGTCGGAGAGGATGTGGTCGCGCAGTTCGGCCGCGACGGTCTCCGCGATGCGACGCTGCGGAACTCGGCCCCGTCTCGGGGTGGTCAACGAACCCGCCGATCATCCATGGCGGGAGTGTAATTGATCGCGGGTCAACCATTCAAGTATTGCTATCCTTATTATGTCAAATATTGCTATCCTTATGAGGATTAACTACAGTCCGATCATGGATTTCACGATGGGAACGGCCGCCGCGGACCTGCGGGGGGAGCTGCGTCGTCTGGTGGACGAGCACGTCCCGGCTGATTTTCTGGGGGCCTTCACCGACGACCCGGCCGATTTCGAGGCCGCCCAGCGGTTCTCCCGCCTGCTGGCCGAACGCGGCCTGCTCTGCCTGGCCTGGCCCGCCGAGTTCGGCGGCCGCGACGCCTCCATCTGGGAACAGACCGTGGTGCGCGAGGAGATGTGGGCCCACCACGAACCGCGCGGTGCGCAATACATGGGCGTGAACTGGGTGGGGCCCACCATCATGCGCCACGGCACCGAGGCCCAGCAGCGGACCCATCTACCGCCGATCGCGCGGGGGGAGGTGATCTGGTGCCAGGGTTTCAGCGAACCGGACTCGGGCTCTGATTTGGCGTCATTGCGCACCGCGGCGCGCCGCGACGGCGACGGCTGGCGGATCACCGGACAGAAGGTATGGACCTCCTACGCCGCGATGGCCCAGTGGTGTTTCCTGCTCGCGCGCACCTCGACCGGCGAACGCAAACAGGCCGGCCTGACGATCTTCCTCGTCCCGATGTCCAACCCGGCTATCGAGGTGCGCCCGATCCGTTCCATGATCGGCCCGCACCACCTCAACGAGGTCTTCTTCGACGACCTGCGGGTGACCGAAGCCGATGTACTCGGCCCGGTCGACGAGGGCTGGAAGGTGGTGCAGGAGGTGTTGGCCTTCGAACGGGTCGGCATCGCCCGCTACGCCCGCTGCGAACGGCTGCTGCTCGCCGCGCCGTCGGCGCTGGGCGAGCGCTGGGACGCGCTGCCCGCCGAACTGCGTGGCCGATGGGCCCGCATGCTGACCCACTGTCGCCGCGCGCGATTACTGGCCTACCGGGTGCTGTCGCTGCAACGCCTGGGCCAGGTACGACCCAGCGACGCCGCCGCCTACCGCATCGCGGTCACCACCCTCGACCAGGACAGCGCGGAGGTACTCGTGGAACTGGCCGCCCACCTCGACCCGGCCTGCGCCGACGGGCCACATCGGTTCCGGCGCGAGGCCGAGGAACATTGGCGCTACTCCCAGGCCGCCACCGTCGCCTCGGGCAGTATCGAGATGCAGCGGATTCTGCTGGCCCGCGCGCTGCTGGCGGCGTCGTGAACATCGAGCTGAGCGCGGACGCGCTCGAATTCGGCCGACAGGCATCGCTGGCGCTGGCAGCGGCGGGCGGTGACGAACTGGTCCAGCTCGGTGAACGCGAACCTGCGCGGCGCGAGAGCGTGTTCGCGCCGGTGCTCGCGCGGTTGGGTGCGTGGGATCTGGATCCGCGCGGCGACGCCGACGAGCTGGAGGCGGCAGCGGCCCTGTGCCGCAGCGCGGGCTACTGGGCGCTGCCTTATCCGCTGGCCGAACGGCTGGCCCGGCCCACCGATCTCGCGGTCGACGGACTGCTCGTCGTCGCCGAGACCAATTCGGCGGCGCCCGTCGCCGACCTCGCGCTGCGCTGGGCGGCGGTCACGATCACCGGTCGACGCGCCGCCGTCGAGGTCGGGCCCGCGCACGCGCCCCGCACCTCGGCGTTCGTCACCTCGCTCGCGCTGCGCCACCTCGACGACGACGGCGCCGCCGATGTGGCGCTGGGGCTGGTGCTGCCGTGCTGGACGCTGCTCGGCATGCTGGACCGCGCCCTGGATCTCACTCGCGCCCACGTGCTGCTGCGCGAGCAGTTCGGCAAGCCGCTGGCGCAGTTGCAGGGCGTGCAGTTCCAGTTCACCGACGCCGAGGTGGAGCGCGGCGGCGTTGACATGCTGGCCAAGTACGCGCTGTGGAGCATCCAGGCCGGGCGGCCCGAGGCGCTCGACGACGCGCTCGCGCTGCGCTCGGCCGCGATCGAGGCCGCCGAGATCGTCTTCCGGGTCGCGCACCAGTTGCACGGCGCCATCGGCTTCTGCGACGAGTCGCCGCTGTCGTGGCTCTCGCGCTACAGCCTGCCGCTGCGGCGGCTGCCGCTGGGCCTGTCCGCGACCAGCGAGGTCCTCACCGACCGCCTCGGCCGCACCGGGCTGACCGGGCTGTTCGGCGTGGGCCATGCCGACGAGTACCCGGAGGTGGCGCGGTGAAATACGACTTGCCCGACGAACTGATCGTCGAATGCGACGGCCCGATCCGCACGGTGGTGATCAACCGGCCCGACGAGCTCAACGCGGTGAACAAGGCGCTGCACTGGGCGCTGGCGAACGTGTGGCGGCAGTTGGCCGCCGACCGCGAAGCCTCGGTGGTGATCCTCACCGGGGCGGGTCGCGCGTTCAGCGCGGGCGGCGATCTGGGCTGGATCACCTCCTTCCTCGACGACCCCGTCGGCCGCGACGAGAGCATCCGGGAGGGCGCGCAGATCATCGAGGAGATGCTGCGTTTCCCGCTGCCGGTGATCGCGGCGGTCAACGGCCCCGCCGTGGGGCTCGGGGCCAGCCTCGCGGTGCTCTGCGACGTGGCGCTGATCTCCGAGCGGGCGCATCTGGCCGATCCGCACGTCGCGGTCGGGCTGATCGCCGGGGACGGCGGGGCGGCGTTCTGGCCGCTGCTCACCCCGATCCTGCGCTCGCGCGAATTCCTGTTCACCGGTGACCGCATCTCGGCGGCCACCGCCGTGGAACTCGGGCTCGCCACCCGCAGCGTCGCCCCCGACGCCCTGCTCGACGAGGCACGGACGTTGGCGCACCGGCTGGCCGCGCTGCCGCCCGAGGCCGTGCGCGGCACCAAGCGGATCGTGAACATGTATCTGTCCCAGGCGCTCGGCGGTCCGATGCAGGCCGGTTTCGCGGCCGAGGTCGCCACCATGCAGTCCGCCGCGCACCGCGATCGGCTGCTGGCCCTGCACGAGAACGCGCGCCCCCGATGACCTCGACCGCGCGGACCATCGACGCCTTCCGCGCCGAGGTCAGACAGTGGTGTCGCACGCGGATTCCCGCCGACTGGCGGCAGGCGCAGACAGGAGTCTCCGAGCGCGAGTTCGTCGATTTCCAGCAGTCCTGGTTCCAGACGTTGCGCGAGGCCGGTTTCGCGGTCCCGCACTGGCCGGAGGAATACGGCGGCGGCATGTCGGCGGCCGAGCAGGTGGTGCTCTATCAGGAGCTCGCCGCCCACGACGCGCCCCGACTGGTCCTGGCCTTCGTCTCGATCCACCACGCCGCCGCCACCCTGCTCGCCGCGGGCACCGACGAGCAACGCCGTCGCCACCTGCCGGCGATCCTCGACGGCGAGATCTGGTGCCAGGGCTTCTCCGAGCCGGGCGCCGGCTCGGACCTCGCGGCACTCGCGACCACCGCCCGCCGCGACGGCGACGGCTACGTCGTCTCCGGACAGAAGCTGTGGGCCAGCGGCGCGCGGCACGCGGACTGGTGTCTGCTGCTCGCCCGCACCGACCCCGACGCGCCCGCGCGCCACGGCATCTCGTACTTCCTGCTGGACATGCGCGCCCCCGGCGTCGAGGTGCGGCCCATCCGGCAGGCGACAGGGGAGTCGCACTTCTGTGAGATCTTCCTCGACGAGGTGGTGATCCCCGCCGATCGGCTGGTCGGCGCGGAGAACGAAGGCTGGCAGGTGGCCCAGCGCACCCTCGGCGCCGAACGCGGCATGACCATGCTCGAACTGGCCGAACGGCTGGGCAACAACGGTTTCCGCCGCCTGGTCGAGAGCTGTCCGCTCGACGATCCGCTGGTCGCCGACCGCCTCGCCGAACTGGAGATCGAACTCACCGGGCTGCGCGCGCTGTGCGCCGATATCGCGGCTGCCGACGATCAGCCCGGCCCGGCCGACGCCTCGATCGTGAAACTGTTCTACAGCGAACTGCTGCAACGGATGACCGACTTCGGCACCGAGATGGCCGGGCTGGCCACCCACACCGAGCTGAGCAAACCGCTGTCGAGCGGCTGGGAGTCCGGCGCCTGGATGCTGGACTTCCTCGGCTCGTGGGAATGGACGATTCCGGGCGGCGCCAGCGAGATCCAGCGCACCATCATCGGTGAGCGCGGCCTCGGCCTGCCTCGAGAACCCAGGGGAAAATGATGACCTCCGACGAGCACGACCTCGCCGACCTACACCACGAGGTGGCCGAGGTGGCGCGCGAGCTGCTGCGCCGATCCGCCGCCGCGCCCGACTGGACGGCGATCGCGGACGCGGGCTGGCCCGGCCTCGAGATCCCCGCCGCCTTCGACGGCGCCGAGGCCACCTTCGCCGAGGTCGCGGTGGTCCTCGCCGAGATCGGCCGGGCCGCCGCGAGCGGCGCGTATCCGGCGGTCGCGGCGCTCGGCGTCGGCGCGCTCACGCGCGTCGTCGCGACGCCGCGGCGCGACCAGCTCCTGCGCGAGACCGCTGTGGGCGCGGCCGTCCCGATCCTCGTGCTCGCGGGTGAGGCGACGGGACCGACGCGGTTCCGGATCGAGCCGTCGACGCGGGGGCCGCTGCTGCACGGCACAGCCGATTTCGTCCTCGACGCACCGGCCGCCGGACATTTGCTCGTCCCCGCACTCGATCGGGCGGGCCGAGGGGTGCTCGTCGAGGTCGATCCCCGCGCGCGGGGGCTGCTCATCGCCGAACAGCCGGTGCTCGACGCCACCCGCCGGTTCGGCAGCGTCGTCGCCGACGGGGTGGCGGTGGCCCCGGAGTCGTTGTGGCCCTTCGCCGATGACGATGCCGTCCGGGTGCTCGATCAGCTGCGCGACCGGGCCGCCGTCGCGGTGGCCTGTGACAGTCTCGGCCTGAGCCGGGCCATGCTCGACGCCACCGTCGCCCATGTCGGTACGCGCGAACAGTTCGGCCGACCGATCGGCTCGTTCCAGGCCGTCAAACACGCATGCGCCGACATGCTCGTGCAGGTGCGGGTCGCGGGCAAACTCGTCGAGGCCGCGGTCCGGGACCAAGCGCGTGAAGCCGCCGACGCGTCGACCTCGGCGTCGATGGCCAAGTCCTACGCGTGCGCGGCGGCGGTCGACATCGCGGGTAAGGCGATGCAGTTGCACGGGGGGATGGGCTACACCTGGGAGAGCGGCATCCACGTCTATCTCAAGCGGGCCGCGCTCAATCGTTCGCTGTTCGGTTCGCCCGCGCGCCATCGCGCCGCGCTGGCCCGGCGGTATTCCGTTCAGGCGCCGCATCGGGCGGGCGCCTGAACGGAACCGGCCCGGCTACCCCCGCAGCCGGGCTTCGGCCAGTTCGCGCAGATCGCTGGACTTGATCTTGGCGCTGCCGGTGAGCGCGATATCGGCGTCGTCGAAGAACAGCACGTGGCGCGGCACCTTGTAGCTGGCGAGCTGCGCCTTGAGGAAGGCGCGGATCTCCTCGGCCGCGGGCTCCGCCCCGGCGTGCGGCACGATGCACGCGACGACCACCTCGCCGAGGGTCGGATGCGCGACGCCGACCGTGCGGGTGACCTTCACGCCGGGATGGTTGTTCAGGGCCGCGTCGACCTCGAGCGGTGAGACGTTCGCCCCGCCGGTCTTGATGATGTCGGTGAGCCTGCCCTCCCAGTAGAGCCGGCCCGTGTCGTCGAGGTAGCCGCCGTCGCCGGTGTGGAAGTACCCGTCGGGGTCGAAGGTGTCCTCGCGCCGGACCCCGAGATAGCCGAGCATCAGGGTGGGGCCCTTCACACAGATCTCCCCGCGCGCACCCCGCGCGACGATCTCGCCGGTGAGCGCGTCGGCGATCTTGATCGTCATGCCGGGCAGGGCAAGGCCGCTACTGCCCGCGTGCACCTCGGGCGGGGTGTCGGCGGGGAAACACGTGGCGATCGTGAAGGTTTCGGTGCAGCCGTAGGCGTGGCCGGGCTCGTACCATCTGGTCGAGACGGTGGGATGGTGGGCGATGGGGGTGTCGTAGTCCACGAACCGCATGCTGCTCAGATCGACGGTGGCCCAGTTGGGGGCGGCTTCGAGCTGGGCCCACTGGTGCGGCCAGGCGACCGGGAAGTTCACCCGCTGCGCCGCCATCAGATCCAGTGCCTCGGCGGCGTCGAAGGTCGGCTGGAGCACGAGGACCCCGCCCGCCGCGAGCGTCGAGCCCAGCGCCTGACCGAAATTGCCGGACCAGAAGAAGCCGTTGGCCGCCCAGCACCGCACATTGTCGGCGGGGGTGAAGGCGAACATGCGCTGGAAGCGCCACATCTGGATGGTCACCCCGGCGTGCGCGCTGAGGATGCCCTTGGGCGTGCTGGTCGAGCCGGAGGAGAAGAACAGCACCGCCGCGTCGCTGGGCCGCACCGCCGCGGCGGTGGCCTCGACCAGCGCGCGGGGGGTGCCGTGGCCTTCGGCGAGGAAGTCGGTCCAGATCTGGATCGCGGTGCTCGGTGTCGGCTCGCCGATCATCGCGAGCCTGCGCAGGAAGGGGAATTCGGTCGAATCCAGCGCGCCGGGCTCGGCTGTGGCGATGCGGGGTTCGAGCTCGGCCAGGATCGCCGCGAAGTCCTTGCCCGCCACGGTCCGCTCGAACAGCAGCACCGAGACGCTGGACTCGCGCAGCAGGAATTCCAGTTCGGCGCGGGTGGAGAAGGTGCTCAGGGCCACGGCGACCCCGCCCGCGAGCGCGGCGCCGAACATCGCCGCGATCCATTCGGGCCGGTTGGTCATCAGCACCCCGACCCGGCCGTCCTTGCCGAGGCCGGTGGCGCGCAGCGCCGTGGCGACCTCGACGGCGCGCTCCCACAGATCGGTGTAGGTCCACCGGATCTCGCCCTGTGCGGACGCGGCGATCACGGCCTCGCGATCGCCGTACTTCTGGGTCACCGTGCGCAGGAACCCGGGCAGCGTGAGCGGCCCGAGGCCGGGCTCGCTGCCCAGGTCGGGTCCCGTCACGAGCGAAACAGCCTGTGCGGATACGGTTTCGGACTCCACGCCCATCATCGGCCTCTCTCGCGGATTCGTCTCGGCGCCGCTAGAACGGCAGCTCGACTTCGGCGGTGCAGTCCACCAGCACACCGAAGTCCTGATTGGTCAGGCGCAGCTTGATCTGCACGATCGGCACGCCCCAAGCCGACTCCGCGTCCTTGCCGATCACCTCGGCGTCGAAGTAGGTCACATCGCCCTCGAAGGCGGGCAGCCGGAAGTTCGCCTTGGAGTGGCGGACCATGCCGTCGTATCCGGCCCAGTAGGCGAGGTAGTCGGTGCACCAGGCGCCCATGGTGGCGCCGTAGCCGTAGGCGCGCGCCATCCCGACCTCGCTGGCCTTGTCCGCGTCGATGTGCCCGCGCGACGGGCCGACGTAGAGTCCGTCCCGCTTGCGCGGGTCGATCTTGGCGCCCTCCTCGTCGAAGGCGAAACCCTCCACCCAGCCCGGGTCCTGATACACCCACGGGTCGGCGATGCCCGGCGGGGCGACCCAGCCGAAGGTGCCCCAGATGTTGAACAGGAACGCCCGGTACTCGGTGGTGAAGCTGGCGACCGTGTGCGGTCCGATCACGCGGCGCGGCAGGGTGTCGCCGACCTTCACCTCGTCGAAGTGAGGCGAGATTCCGTGGCGGTTGGACAGCAGCCAGTCGTTGCGCAGCGCGTCGACCGCGCCGAGTTCGGCCGGGGTCCAGCTCTTCACCGCGCCGAACTGGTTCTCGTAGAGCCCGCGTTCGGCGGCCTCGGCGGCGAGATAGCGGATCGCGGTGGACCGTTCGCGCGCCACCAGGACGCCGTGCTGGTTGGTGTGGGTGGTGTCGCCGCGCGAGAACATGGTCGGTCCGGCGAATTTCGTGTCGGCGACCTTGTAGTCGTGGAAGCGGCGCTGCTGGAACAGGGTGTCGCCGGGCCGCACCGGGCAGCCGTAGAACCACCATTCCTCGCCGCCGAAGATCAGGTGGCTGCCGGGAATGTGGCCGACGCAGGCGGGCGCCGCACCGTGCCCGTAGTCCAGGGCCACGGCGATCGACTGCGGCGCGACGAGTCCGCCGAAGCGGGATTCCTTGGCGAACTCGTGATCCCAGTGCACGGGATTGGGGTAGTCCATCGCCATCACCCAGCGGCGAATGTCGGAGGTACTGCACGGGTCCCACAGTTGGCCGCCGCCGATCGGCTGACCGACCCGATGGTCGACATCGGACAGATCGAGTTGGGCGGTCGCGGGTCGGTCCGGCTTCGTGCTCACAGCTGCTCCTGAATTATCGATTGACGTCGACGACGATGCGACCGCGCACCGTGCCCGCGATGAGCCGTTCGGCGGCGGCGATGGTGTCGGCCAGCGTGATCTCCTCGACGATCGCCTCGATGGTGTCGGCGGCGAGGTCGCGGGCGAGCCGGGACCAGGCGGCGTCGCGTCGCGAGCGCGGCGCCATGACGCTGTCGATGCCGTAGAGGGTCACTCCGCGCAGAATGAAAGGCGCGACCGAGGACGGGAAATCCATGCCCTGGGCCAACCCGCACGCGGCGACCGCGCCGCCGTAGCGGGTCTGGGCGCAGGCATTGGCCAGGGTGTGACTGCCGACCGAGTCGACCACGCCCGCCCAGCGTTCCTTCTGCAACGGCTTGCCGCCCGCACCCAGTTCGGCGCGGTCGAGCACCGTGGCCGCACCGAGCCGGCGCAGGTAGTCGGCCTCGTCGGTCTTTCCGGTCGCGGCGGCCACGGTGAAGCCGGCCGCGGTGAGTAGGGCGATCGCTATGCCGCCGACTCCGCCGGTCGCGCCGGTGACCAGGACCTCGCCCTGCTCGGGTCGCACGCCGTGGTCGAGCAACGCGCTCACGCACAGACTCGCGGTGTAGCCCGCGGTGCCGATGGCCATCGCCTGCCGGGCGGTGAACGCCTCGGGTAGCGGCACGAGCCAGTCGCCGTCGAGCCGGGCGCGCTGGGCGAGGCCACCCCAATGGGTCTCCCCGACACCCCAGCCGTTGAGTACCACGCGGTCGCCCTTGGCCCAGTCCGGGTGCGCGCTGTCGGTGACGACGCCGGCGAGGTCGATGCCGGGCACCATCGGAAAGCTGCGCACCACGGGGGAGGCGCCGGTGATCGCCAGGGCGTCCTTGTAATTCAGCGTCGAGTACTCGACGTCGATGTCGACGGTGCCGTCCGGAAGCGCGGACTCGGCCACGCTGGTCAGCGCGACTCTTCGTCCCGCATCGTCTTTTTCGATCAGTACCGCGGAGAACTTCGCCGTCGTCGTGTCGTCCATGGCGAGCACATTACGTCAATCCTATTAAGGATAGCAATGCTTGACTGTTCAATGGATCAGCGGGTGGTCCAGCCGCCGTCGACCACGATCGTCTGGCCGGTGACGTAGCTGCCCGCGTCGCCCGCCAGCCAGAGCACGGCCCCGACGATGTCCTGCGCGGTGCCCTCCTTCGGCAGTGGCGTATTGCGCCGCAGATACTCCGTGGCGCGCTCGCTCTCGTAGAGCGGCCCGGTGATCTCGCTGCGGAAGAAGCCCGGCGCGACCGTGTTCACCCGGATCGAATGCCGCGCCCACTGCACCGCGAGTTCGGCGGTAAGCCCGGACAACCCGGCCTTGCTCGCGGCGTAGGACGCCTGCGGGATGCCGGGGATGCCGACCCGCCCGCTGATCGAGGAGATGTTCACGATCGTGCCGCGACCGAGCGCGCGCATCTGCGGAAACACCTGCTGCGACAGCCGCAACGGCGCGACGAGGTTGAGATCCATCGTGCGACGGACGGCGTCGAGGGGTTCGTCCTCGGCGCGTTCGGTGGTGAACATCGTGCCCGCGGCGTTGATCAGGATCTCCGGTGGACCCAGCGCGGCGACGACCGCGGGCACGATCGCCTCGAGCCCCTCGCCGCTGCCGTCGAGATCGGACAGATCGCACGCGATGGCGAGGCCGTCGATGCGCGCGGCGAGTTCGGTCAATCGATCCCGGCGCCGGGCCACCACCGCCACCCGGGCGCCCAGGTCGGCCAGGGCCGTCGCCACCGCGGCGCCGAGCCCCGACGACGCGCCGGTCACGATCGCCACCCGTCCGTCGAGGTCGAAAAGCTGTGCGGTCGTGTCGCGCTCGGGTGTCATGGTGGTTCCCTCAGGCTTCGGTGGAGTGTGGTCGCCGGGCGGCGAGCGCGGGCAGTTTCGTGCGTTCGACCTTGCCCATCGCATTGACCGGCAGGGCATCGACCACCGACCAGATCTCGGGCACCTTGTACGGCGAGAGCTCCCGGCGGCACAGCGCGGTGAGTTCGGCTATGTCGATCGGGGCGCCGGCGCGCTCGAGCACAGCGGCGACGCGATGGCCGAGCCGGTCGTCGGCGATGCCGCAGACCGCGACCTTGGCGACACCGGGGTGGGCGGCGATGACACGTTCCACCTCGAGCGGATAGACGTTCGCGCCACCACGGATGATGACGAGCTTCTTACGGTCGAGCACGGTCAGCCAGCCGTCCGCGTCGACGGTCCCGATGTCACCGGTCGGGATCGGGCCGGGGGCCGGTGCCCGAATGCCTTCGGGTTCCCAGTAACCCAGCATCGGTCGCCACCGGTGCGCCCACGGTCCGGTGGTGACGCCGTCGAGGCGCAATTCACCGAGCTCACCCGCGGGGAGCGGATGGCCGTCGTCGTCGTAGGCCGCGACCGCGTACTGCGGCAGTACCTGCCCGCAGGTTCCGGGGCGTGGGGCCGCGCGCGGCGGGTCGATGGAGACGACGGTCGGTGCCTCGGTCAGGCCGTAGGTGACGCGGGGCACGAGCCCGTGCGCCGCGTGGAACGCCTGTCGCAGCGATTCCGGGGTGTCGCCGCCGCCGCTCCACACCTCGGTGAGCGAGCTGAGATCGAGGTCGGGGCGGCGGGCGAGGTCGTAGAGCTGCGCGGGCGCGCCGTTCCACACGGTGACCTGTCGCGTGGCGATCCATTCGGCGACACCGTCGACGTCGCGCCGGTTCATCACCACCGCGCATCCGCCCGCCTGGGCGGTGAGCAGGGTGGACAGGACCATGAGGTTGAGAATGGTGAGCGGAAAGCTGTCGCCCTTGCGCAGTTCGGGGCCCCAGCCACGTGTGGCGACGAGCGTCGCGCCGGGCAGGAGCAGGTTGCGCTGGCTGTGCACTACGGCTTTGGGTTGTCCCGACGTGCCGCTGGTGAAGGCGATGGCGGCGGGCGCGTCGACGTCGGCCTCGACCCGCGGCGCGACCGACCCGGCGGCGATCAGGTCCGCCCATCGATCGGAATCGACGCACGTGGACGCGGTCAATCGGCAGTGCTCCCCTGCGAGCACGACCATCGGAGCGCAGAGCTCGTCGAGGTAGCGCTGCTCATTCGCCGTGAGCGCCTCGCCGATCCCCGCCCAGATCGCGCCGATCCGTTGCGCGCCGTGAAACGCGGCGACGATGTCGAGGTCGTTGGGCAGGCACGCGGCGACCCGGTCGCCGGGCCGCACGCCCAGCGACCACAGTGCCCCCGCCGCCCGGTCGGCCCGTTCGTCGAGTTCGGCATAGGTCCAGACGCCCGACACCGCCTCCACCGCGGTGGCGTCCGGGCGCTCGCGCAGGGCGGTGTCGAATACCCCGGCGACGGTCGCGTGCCGAGGTGGGTGCGAGCCCGATGGGTCGCTGTTGTCGATGTCGTCCACGACTTCTTCCCCTCACTATCCTTGTAATGATTCATACTATAGGCTCGGTCCCGCTGTCCCGGAGCACGCGCGAGCTCCTGGATGTGGCTTCCGCCGATGCCGAATCCGCCCGGCCGCCAACATCGCTCGGCTGCCGGATCCCTGTGACGGAGGAGAGGTCGAGCCGTGATGGCACCTCGAACAACGACGCGCTCGGGACCACTGTCCGAGCTGCGTGTCCTGGATCTGACCGCGATGGTCATGGGCCCCTACTGCACCCAGATCATGGCCGACATGGGCGCGGACGTGATCAAGATCGAGCCGCCCGCCGGGGACAACACCCGCTACATCTCGGTCGGCCCCGACCCGGCGATGAGCGGGGTGTTCGTCAATGTGAACCGGGGCAAACGCAGCGTGGTCCTGGATCTGCGCTCGGAGCCGGGCAAGCAGGCGCTGCGCGCGCTGATCGCCGACGCCGACGTGTTCATCCACTCGATGCGCGCCACCGCGATCGCCGGACTCGGCTTCGACTACGCCGCGGTGTCGGCGATCAATCCGTCGATCGTCTACACCAACTGCTACGGGTACGGCAGGCGCGGGCCCTACGCGAACTTCACTGCCTACGACGACACCATCCAGGCCGAGAGCGGCCTGCTTTCCGCGCAGGAGCAGTTGACCGGAACGGCGGGCTACGTCGGCACCATCCTGGCCGACAAGGTGGCCGGGCTGACGGCGCTCTACGCCACCACCATGGCGCTGTTCGATCGGGAGCGGACGGGGGAGGGGCAGGAGGTCGAGGTCGCCATGTTCGAGACCATGGCCGCGTTCATGCTGGTCGAACACGCCAACGGCGCGCTGTTCAGCCCACCGCTCGGCCCCGCCGTGTACCCCCGCGCCGTCACGCCCAACCGCAAGCCCTACCGGACCAGCGACGGCGGCTGTGTCAGCGCGCTGGTCTACAACGACAAGCAGTGGTCGGCGTTCGTCGACGCGGTCCGACCACCGTGGGCCGGACCGGAATTCGCCACCCTCGCCCAGCGCGCGGCCCGGATCGACACCGTCTACGGCCTGCTGAGCGAGACGTTCGCCGAGCGCACGACCCAGCAATGGCTCGATTTGCTGCGCGCGCTCGATATCCCGGCCGCCCCGGTGCGCACCCTCGACGAACTCTTCGACGATCCGCACCTGAACACGGCGGGTTTCTTCGAGACGGTCCAGACCGAGCACGGCGCGGTCCGCTTTCCCGGCCCGCCGACCTGGTTCTCCCGTACCCCCGGTCGGGTCGCCGGTGGCGCGCCCGGACTCGGCGCCCACACCACGGAAGTACTCGACGAGATAGCGACCCATCACACCACCGCAGCATCGGAGCAGCAATGACCAGTCTCGGAGAAGCCTTTCGCGCGCGTTCCTGGCTCTTCGCGCCAGGCGACAGCAGGCGCAAGATGGAGAAGGCGGCGGCCAGCGCGGCCGACATCGTCATCTTCGATCTGGAGGACGCCGTCCTCGACGCGGCGAAAGCGCAGTCCCGCACGATGATCGCCGATCTGCTCACCACGCGGCCCGCAGACGCGAGCCGGCTGTGGGTGCGGGTCAACCCGCTCGACGGACCACACACCCTGGCCGATCTGGCGGCCGTCGTCGCCGCTCGGCCCGGCGGCATCATGCTGCCCAAGTCGCGCGGTCGCGCCGATGTCGAACGTCTCGACCACTATCTGAGCGCGCTGGAGGTGGCCGCCGGAATCGAACAGGGCTCCACCAAGGTCATCGTGTTGGTGACCGAGACCGCCGAAGCCATGTTCACCACCGGCTCCTACCGCGGCGCGCCCCGGGTGGTCGCGATGACCTGGGGCGCCGAGGACCTCGCCGATTCGGTGGGCGCCGCCGAGAACCGAAATCCGGACGGGAGTTACGGATTCACCTACGAGCTGGCACGGAGTCTGTGTCTGCTCGGTGCCACCGCCGCCGGGGTGGCGGCGGTGGAGACCATCCAGGGCGACTTCCGCGACCTGGCCGGGCTGCGCGCCAGAGCCGAGCGGGTGCGTCGCGACGGCTACAGCGGCATGCTCGCCATCCATCCCGACCAGGTCGAGGTCATCAACGCGGCGTTCACCCCCACGCTCGCGGAATTGGCCGCGGCCCAGGAGATCGTCGACCTGTTCGCCGCCCATCCCGGTGTCGGCGCCCTCGGTCATCGCGGCGCCATGCTCGATCGTCCGCACCTGGCCCGCGCGCAGGCGCTGCTGGCATCGGGCGGACGGGCGTGAGCGTCTCGGTCGCGGCGACAGAGCTGGATCTGGGCCGCTACCTGCGCCACGGCGACCGCATCGTCATCGGTCAGGCGTGCGGCGAGCCGACCACCCTCGTCGAGGCGTTGATCGCGGATGGTCGCGAGATCGGCGGGCTCTCCGCGTTCATCGCCACCAGCTTCTCCGGACTGTTCACCCCCGAGACGGCCGACAGTTTCGCGCTGTCGAGCATGGGCGCGATCGGCACGTTGCGGTCGATGACCAAGGCGCACAAACTGACCGTGATCCCGTGCCACGTGAGCCGGGTCGCGCCGATGATCGCGGCGGGCACGCTCGGCTGCGACGTCGCCTTCGTCCAGGTGAGCCCCGCCGACGCGCACGGCAACCACAGCCTCGGGCTGATCAGCGACTACGTCCGGGCCGCTGTCACGAAGGCGCGGGTCGTGATCGCCGAGGTGAACGAGCGGGTGCCCTACACCCACGGCGCGCTGCTCGCGAGCGCCGACATCGACTGTGCTGTCACGGTTTCGCAGCCACCGGTCGCCGTCGCGCCGACCGCCGCCGACCCGACCGACGACGCCATCGCCCGACACGCCGCCCAGTACATCGGCGACGGCGCCGTGCTGCAGGTCGGCGTCGGTGCGGTGCCGGACGCGGTCCTGCGGCTGCTGGGTGATCGCACCGATCTCGGTGTGCACTCCGGGATGATCGGCGACGGTGTCGTCGATCTCATCGAGTCCGGCGCGATCACCAACGCGCGCAAAGGGATCGATCGAGGTGTGTCGATCACCGGGGCGCTGATCGGCACCGAACGGCTCTACTCCTTCGCCCATCACAACCCGCTGATCGGCATGCGCGCCACCTCCTACACCCACGACGCGGGCGTGCTGTCGACCCTGGACAATCTGGTGTCGCTCAATTCCGCGCTCGAGGTCGATCTGACCGGCCAGGTGAACGCCGAACAGAGCGGTTCGGCCTATCTGGGCGGGACCGGCGGTCAAGTCGACTTCGTTCGCGGCGGCCTGCGCTCACCGGGCGGGCACGCCGTGATCGCGCTACCCGCCACCGCGAAAGGCGGCACCCTCAGCCGGATCACCGCAAGTCTGTCCGGGCCGGTGACGACCGCGCGTAGCGATGTGGATGTGATCGTCACCGAGTTCGGCGCCGCCGAACTCGCGGGCGCATCGGTCGCCGAGCGCACGCGCCGACTGATCGCCATCGCCCATCCCGACTTCCGGGCCGAGCTCGACCGAGCCGCCCACCTGATCCAGCAGCGAGGTTTCTGATGAACGACGCCGTGCTCTTCGACGCCAGGGCCGACGGCATCGCCGTGATCACCCTGAACCGGCCGGAAACCCGCAACTGTCTGGCCGCCGATGTGCGCGCGGGTCTGTACGCCGCGTGGGACCGGTTCGAGCACGATCCCGCGCTGCGCGTGGCCGTGCTCACGGGTGCGGGTGACAAGGCGTTCTGCGCGGGCGGCGATCTCAAGGAGATGGTGGACACCGGGATGCGGGTGCCCCCGCCGGAGATGTTCCCGCTGCCCTACGACACCATCGAGCTGTCCAAGCCCACGATCGCCGCGGTCAACGGCGCCGCGTTCGCCGGCGGGTGGATGATCGCGCAGGCTTGCGACCTGTGTGTGGCGAGCACGGCGGCGACGTTCGCGATCACCGAGGTGAAGGTGGGGCGCAGCTCGCCGTGGGCCGCGCCGCTGATTCATATGATCCCCCAGCGGATCATGATGGAGCTGCTGCTCACCGGCGCGCCGATCACCGCGCGCCGGGCCTACGAGGTGGGCCTGGTCAATCGCCTCGCCGAGCCGGGCGCGGTCCTGGCGGCGGCGCTGGAGCTGGCTGCCGAGATCCTGCGCGGCGCACCGCTGTCGGTGCGGGCGGCGCGGGATACGGTGATGCTCGCCACCGAGATGGGCCGTTCCGACGCGCTGGGGGCCGCCAGAGCTGCCGCCGTCGAGTGCTACGACAGTGCCGACGCGCAGGAAGGGCCGCGCGCGTTCGCGGAGAAGCGAACCCCGATCTGGCTGGGCCGCTGAGGCATTCGGCTTCCGCCACGACCGATTCGGTGGGTGCGCCGGGAACGTCGGCTCGTGCCCGTGGGCCGAATCCGGGCGAGGGGAATGCGCTTGCCTCGGCCCGGTTCGGATGCCCTCGGTGGTCGTCGCATCGACCGTCGCGAGCGTCAATGCGTGCCGACCGTGGTCACTTCGGCGGGAAGCGGAGCGCGCCGTCGAGGCGGATCACTTCACCGTTGAGGTAGTCGTTCTCGATGATGGACTGCGCCAGCTGCGCGTACTCCGGCGACTGCCCCATCCGCTTCGGGTGGGGGACCTGCGTGCTCCAGTGGGCCTCCAAGCGATCGGCGGCCTTGCCGTAGGCGGGGGTGTTGAACGTGCCGGGTGCGATCGTGACGACCCGGATGCCGAGCGGGGACAGGTCGCGGGCCGCGACCAAGGTCATGCCGACCACGCCGCCTTTGGCCGCGGCGTAGGGGAGCTGCCCGATCTGCCCCTCGTAGGCCGCGATCGAGGCGGTGTTGACGATGACGCCGCGACTGCCTTCGTCGAGCGGTTCCTGCTTGGCGATCGCGGCGGCCGAGAGCCGCAGCACATTGAACACAGCGGTCAGGTAGAACTCGATCGTGGTGCGGAAGCCGTCGAGCGCGAGCGGGCTGCCGTCTTTGCCGACCAGTCGTCCGCCGCTGGCGGGGCCGCCGTGCGTATCGACCGAAATCCGCAGCGGGCCCAGGGTTTGCGCCTCGTCGATGGCGGCCTGAACGGACTCCTCGCTGGTGGCGTCGGTGTGCACGTAGCGGATACCGAGTTCGGCCGCCAGTTCCTTGCCCTTGTCGTCGGCGACATCGGCGACGACCACCTTCGCCCCCGCGGCGTGCAAGCGACGGACGGTGGCCTCCCCGAGCCCGCCGGTACCGCCGACCACGATGGCGGAACTACCACTTATATCCATGTTGTTTTCCTCTCTTGAAATCAACACTCTCTTGCTGTGAGAATAATGTTCTCATGAACATTGGCATGATCCTAGACATGGCCGCCTCGGCCGGGAGCCGATCGGTGATCACGGTCGGCGACCGCTCGCTGACCGCGGCAGACCTGCTCGACCGCGCCCGACGTGCGACCCCGCGCTTCCAGGAGCACTCCGCGGTGCTGTATCTGGGCGCCAACCACCTGGCCTATCCGATCGCCCTGTTCGGCGCCGTGCTGGCCGGTGTGCCGTTCGTGCCGCTGAACTACCGGCTCGGCGACGCCCAGCTGAGCGCGCTGCTCGAACGCCACCCCGGCGCGCTGGTCCTGCGACCGGAGGACCTCGACGCCCTGGTGGTGGTCGACCCCGCGCAGCCCGACGCGCCCGAGGTGGCGACGCCGTGGGACGCCGACTCGGTGGCGGTGATCCTCTACACCAGCGGCACCACCTCCGCGCCCAAGGCCGCGCTGCTGCGCCACCGGCACCTGATGGCCTACCTGCTCAACACCGTGGAGTTCGGTGCCGCCGCGACCACCGACGCGACCTTGGTGTCGGTGCCGCCGTATCACATCGCGGGGCTGACGAACCTGCTCTCCAATCTCTACGCCGGCCGCCGGGTGGTCTATCTGCCCGCGTTCGACCCCGCCGAGTGGCTGGCGACGGTACGCCGGGAACAGATCACCCAGGCGATGCTGGTGCCGACCATGCTGGCGCGCATCGTCGCCGCGGTCGACGGACCCGACGCGAGCACCCCGACCTTGGCGACGCTGGCCTACGGCGGCTCGCGCATGCCGCGCCCGGTGCTCGATCGCGCACTGCGGGTGTTCCCCGAGACCGGTTTCGTCAACGCCTACGGGCTCACCGAGACCGCGTCCTCGGTCGCGGTCCTCGGACCGGAGGACCACCGGGCCGCCGCCGCCTCCGCCGACGAGCTCGTGCGCGATCGTCTCGGCTCGGTGGGCCGCCCGTTGCCCGGCATCGAATTCGAGATCCGCAGCGCCGCGGGCGAACCCGTCGCGGTCGGCGAGACCGGATTGGTCTTCGTCCGTGGTGATCAGATCTCGGGCGAATACGGCGGCCGCAGCGCCCTCGACGCCGAGGGCTGGTTCCCCACCGGTGATCTCGGCAGGCTCGACTCCGCCGGCTACCTGTTCATCGACGGTCGCGCCGACGACACCATCATCCGGGGCGGGGAGAACATCGCACCGGCCGAGATCGAGGACGTGCTGCTCGAATGCCCCGGCATCACCGAGGCCGCGGTGATCGGCGTTCCCGATGCGGAATGGGGTCAGCGCCTGGTCGCGGTGGTCGTCGGGGTCGGTGACGAAGCGCAGGTCAAGCAGTGGGTCAAGGACCGGCTGCGTTCGTCGAAGACGCCCGACGCCGTCGTGTTCCGTACCGAGCTGCCCAAGACCGACACCGGAAAACTATTGCGACGCACCCTTGTCGCCGAAATGGAGGGCACCCATGCCTGAAGCAGTCATCGTCTCCGCGCTGCGCACGCCCATCGGGACCGCGCGCAAGGGGACGCTGCGCGACACCGACGGCTTCACGCTGGCCGATCATGTGGTCGCCGCGGTGGCGGCCGACCTCGATCCGAATCAGATCGACGATGTCATCCTGGGCGAGGGGCGTTACGGCGGCGGCGTGCTGGCCCGGCACGCCGCGGTCACCTCGGGGCTCATCACGGTGCCCGGCCTCGCCACCAACCGGCACTGCGCGGCGGGGATGGCGGCGGTGCAGTCCGCCGCGGCGAGCATCCGCGCGGGTATGGACCGGCTCATCATCGCCGGTGGCGTGAACGCCGATTCCACCGCGCCGCGCCTGCGTTTCCGGGTCGGCGAGGACGAATGGCTCGACCCGTGGACCTCGCCGACGCATCCCGATCGTCCGGATGCGCCGAATCTGGACATGTCCATCACCGTCGGCTGGAACGCGGCGGTCAAAGCCGGTATCTCGCGTGCGGAGATGGACGCCTGGGCGCTGCGTTCGCACCGCAACGCCATCGCCGCCATCGACGAGGGGCGCTTCGCCGACGAGATCGTGCCGATCAAGACCCCGCACGGCCTGTTCGAGGTCGACGAGCACCCGCGCCGCGACACCACCATCGAGAAGCTGGCCGGGTTGAAGGTGCTGCACCCCGAGATCGAGGGTTTCAGCATCACGGCGGGCAACGCCGCGGGCGCCAACGACGGGGCCGCGGCCCTGGCCATCGCCAGTGATCGGCTCGGGCTGCCCGCGCTCGGTGTCATCCGGTCGTGGGCGTCGGTCGCGGTCGACCCCGCCGTCACCGGCCTCGCGCCCATCGAGGCGATCGCGAAAGCGGTGTCGCGGGCGGGGATCTCGCTGTCGCAGGTGAGTCTGATCGAGATCAACGAAGCGTTCGCGGTGGTGCCGCTGGCCGCGATCAAGGCGCTCGACATCGACCCGGAACTGGTCAACGTCAGTGGCAGCGGGTGCTCGCTGGGGCATCCGGTCGCGGCGACCGGGGCCAGGATGATCGCCACCCTGGTGCACGAATTGCGGCGCCGTGGTGGCGGTTTCGGCATCGCGGCGCTGTGCGCCGGTGGTGGCATGGGCTCGGCGACGGTCATCGAGGTAGCCGCGCCCTGAGGTGATACCGGGTGGCCTCCGCGGCCACCCGGTCGTTCAGGATTCGGCGAACCCGAACGCGCAGAAGTCCCAGACTTCGCCCGCGGTGATGGGGTGTGCGCTGTCCTCGTCGGCGCCGCCCGCCGACTGGGCGGTGAACATGACCGTCTGCATCACGACGGCGGCCATGCGGTGCGGGTTGAGGTCGGCGCGCAGCGCACCCGCCTTCTTGGCCTGTTCCATCAGGTCGGTGAACAGCGACAGCAGGGGCGCGTGCGCGACCTTGACCTGAGCGGGGTGCGAGACCAGTAGCTGCGGCGCGAAATCGGTGAACAGGGGCCGTTGGGCGACCGGGTCGGGCCTGCATAATTCGAACAGCAGCTCCACGGTCACCCGCAGCCGATCCAGCGGCTCGGTCTTGCCCTCGGCGGCCGCCGCCAGCTGATCCGCGGTCCGGCTCAGCGCGTCCTCGAACAGGGCGAGCAACAGCTCGTGCTTACCGTCGAACTGCAGGTAGAAGCTGCGCAACGACTGGCGCGAGCGGTCGACGACTTCCTGCACGGTGAAGTCGGTGGTGCCCTTCTCGGTGATGATCGCCTGCGCCGCGTCGAGGAATTTTTGCACCCGCTGTTCGGCGCGCAGTTTCGCCCCGCGGATGGACCGCTCGACGGCCCGCTGTTTCCACGCGGGCTCTTCGCTGACGCTGGTCACGGTTGCCTCCATCCTCGGTCAGGTGTGCAGAACATGCATGCACTGTACCGGAGAACGTCATATCCAAGGGCTACCAGCCCCGCGTGTCCGCGATCTTGGAGACTATTACTTTCTTCTGACGAGAATGTTATTCTCCGTATCGAAACTGACGGTTGCTGGCAAGGAGGCCCTCCGGATGCTCGTGGAGTTCGACTCCGATCAACGGCTGTGGCAGGAAACTGTGCGCGCCGTCCTCACCAAGGAATGTCCGCCCACGCTGATTCGCGCGGTCGCCGACCAGGACGCCGATCCGGACCCGCTGTGGCAGACCTACGTCGAGCTGGGCTGGACCGAATTGGTCGACGCAGGCGACGCGGTGGAACTGGCCATCGTGCTCGAGGAGCTGGGCCGGGCGACCGATCCCACGCCGTACCTGGCGACGATGAGCCAGTTCGCCCCGCTCGCACCGGAGTTCGCGCAGGGTGGGCGCTCGGGAACGGCCGTGTTCACCGGCGTCACGGTGCGGCGCGAGGGTGCGGACTGGGTGCTCGACGGCACCGCGCACCATGTCCTCGACGGTGACCGCGCGCAGCACTACGCGGTCGTCACCGATGCCGGGGTGTTCGTCGTCGAGGCGGCCGAGGTGATCGCCCGGCGCACAGCGGTTTTCGACCCGGTCCTGCACCTCGCCGAGGTGAGCTTCGTCGGGGTGCGCGTGCGCGACGACCGGCGCGTCGCCTCGGTGCCCGAACGCGCGCGCCACCTCGCGCTGACCGGGCTGGCGTTGACCACAGTCGGTGCGTGTCAGCGGATTCTGGACCTGGTGCTCGAGCATGTGCGCACGCGTCAGCAGTTCGGCGTCGCGCTCGGTTCCTTCCAGGCGGTCAAACACAAGGCCGCCGACATGCAGATCGCGATCGAACGGGCCAGGGCGCTGGCCTATTTCGCGGCGCTGACGATCGCCACCGATGATCCACGCCGCCGGATCGCCGCCTCGATGGCGAAGGCCGCGTCCGGCGAGTGCCAGTCCCTGGTATTCCGCCACGGCGTGCAGTTGTTCGGCGGCATGGGTTTCACCTGGGAAAACGACCTGCAATTCGCGCTGAAGCGGGCCAAGGCCGGCGAGCTGCTGCTCGGCGGCGCGCACACGCATCGGGCGCTGATCGCCGAGGAGTACCGTGCAACTGACTTTTGACGCCGACGTCGAGGCCTTCCGGGCCGAATTCGTGGCGTTCCTGGACGAGAACCTGCCCGACGCGGCGGTCGCCGGCGCGGACCGGGCGGCGTCGAGCGCCGACATTCCCGGCTGGGCTCGCGAATGGCAACGCCTCCAGTTCGACAGCGGCTGGCTGCTTCCCGGCAACGCCCCGGAATACGGCGGCCGCAACGCGACCCTCGTGCAGCAGTACGTGCACCTCGAGGAGCTGTCCAAGCGGCACATGTATCACAGCTTCAACCCCCAGGGGCTCGGCATCATCGCCGCCTCGCTGCTGTCGTTCGGTACCGAGGAACAGAAGCAGAACTGGGCGGTGCGGATCCTGCGCGCCGAGATCACCGCGGCGCTGGGCATGAGCGAACCGGGCGCCGGGTCCGATCTGGCCGGACTGCGGACCCGCGCGGTGCTCGACGGTGACCACTTCGTCGTCAACGGCCAGAAGGTCTGGACCTCCGGGGCCCACGACGCCGACGTGCTGCTGACCTTCGTCCGCACCGACCCCGACGTCCCCAAGCACAAGGGCATCAGCGTGCTGCTGATCCCGACCGACACCCCGGGCGTGACCCGACGCCCGTTCGCGTCGATCTGCGGTCCGCACGATCTCGACTTCAACGAGGTGTTCTTCGAGGACGTCGTGGTGCCGGCGGAGAACCTGGTCGGCCCGCTGCACGGCGGGTGGGGCGTGGCCAACGGTTCCCTCGGGCACGAGCGCACGCTGCTGTGGCTGAGTTTCGCCGACCGCCTGCGGGAACTGATCGAGGACTTCCGCCCCGAGACCGTGCTCGAGCGTGATGCCTACGCGACCATGGTCATGGACAACCAGGCCCTGCGCCTGCTCGGCTCGGCGGCGCTGGCCCGCGCGGCCCGCGGCGATCAGGATGTGGCCGCGCTGTCGGTGCTCAAGGTGTTCGGTTCGGAGGCGGTGCAGAGCGCCGCGGAGCAGACGCTGCTCGCGGCGGGCGCGGACGGGCTGGTGCACCCGGCCGTCACCGCGCCGTTCAATCCGCTGAATCTGGACAACTTCTCGTGCAGTTGGTTCGAGCGCTACGCGCGCAGCTTCGCGGGGACCATCGCGGGCGGCACGTCCGAAATCCAACGCAACATCATCGCCGAGCGTGTGCTCGGTCTCCCTCGGAGCTGAGGAGCTCGCTGTGTACATCCGCTACGAGGTCGCCGACAAGATCGCGACCATCACCCTGGATCGGCCCGAGGCGGCCAACGCCCAGAACTCGGACCTGCTCGACGAACTCGACGGCGCGTGGACCCGCGCGGCCCAGGACCCCGAGGTCGCGGTCATCGTGTTGCGCGGCGAGGGCAAGCACTTCTCGGCCGGTCACGATCTGAAGGATCGCTGGCCTTCGCCGCAGGACATCACCCTCGAATGGATCTACCAGAACGAGAGCCGCCGCTACCTCGAGTACTCGCTGCGCTGGCGCAATGTGCCCAAGCCGTCCATCGCCGCGGTTCAGGGGCGGTGCATCGCCGGGGGACTGCTGCTGTGCTGGCCGTGCGATCTGATCGTGGCCGCCGATGACGCGCTGTTCTCCGATCCGGTGGTGCTGATGGGCGTCGGCGGCGTCGAATACCACGGGCACACCTGGGAACTCGGCGCGCGCAAGGCCAAGGAGATCCTGTTCACCGGTCGCGCGGTGACCGCGACCGAGGCCGAGCAGGTCGGCATGGTGAACAAGGTGGTGCCGCGCGCGGAGCTCGACGAGCAGACCCGCGCGCTGGCCACCCGGATCGCGGCCATGCCGTCGTTCGGTTTGCGGCAGGCCAAACGCGCGGTCAATCAGACACTCGACGTCCAGGGCTTCTACGCCGCCATTCAGTCCGTCTTCGACGTGCACTCGACCGGTCACGGGAACGCGTTGAGCGTGAACGGCTTTCCGATCCTGATGGCGCTGGACGAGATGAAACAGAAGATCGAGTGATTCGTCGCTCATGAAGAGAGGTACCACCAATGCGAAATACACTGCGCCGCAAGGCAATGGCCTGTTGTGGTCTCGTGGCGATCGCCCTCGTCACGGTCACCGGCTGCGGCTCCGACGACGAGGCTTCGAGTAGTTCGTCGACCACGTCGGCGGCCACCTCCTCGGCCAAGGCCGCGGCGGCCGACCCGGCGGCGGTCAAGTCCATCACCGATGCCTATGTGCTGTTCTTCGACGGCAAGGCGGGGGCCGACAAGAAGGTCGCGGTCGTCGAGAAGGGTGCCGAGTTCACCCCGTTGCTGCAGGCGCAAGCGGCCAACCCGCAGGCCCAGAGCACCTCGGTCACCGTGGGTGGGGTGAAGCTGATCGACGCGGACAACGCCGACGTCACCTATTCGCTGCTCATGAACGGCACGCCGGTACTGCCCGACCAGACCGGTCAGGCAGTGCGTCAGGGCGGCCAGTGGAAGGTGGCCGCGGCCACCTACTGCGCGCTGATGGCTATTCAGGGCGGCACCTCGCCCGCCTGTTGAGGTAGTCGAAACAGTGTGGGGGGGGGGCGGGTTGGGGGGGGGGGGCCCCCGGGTTGAATGTTTTTTTTTTTTTATATTTTTGAATTATTTATATTTTTTTTATAATATTTTTTAAAATTTGTT
>NZ_JBHTUD010000005.1:0-176503 GCF_042794235.1 Nocardia sp. NPDC056541 | reverse complement strand
GCCCCCCCGGCCCCCCTGGCGCGCCCCCCCCCCCCACCCTGCGGGGCGTTGTTGGATATCGCGCCCGCCCCCCCCCCCCTTTTATTTTTTTCAAAAAATCTGTGCCCCCCCGGCGTTCGCCGCGGCCCGCCACACGTGTTTACAGAGTGGTGAATCAGATATTTTCTCAAAGGGTTAACTTTATTCTCTCTTGATGAGAAGATGATTTCCGAAATGGAGAGCGTCGACCACAGACGCTTTGTTCGATGAGAAACAGGGCTCGGCTGCCGAGCTTGTGTCAGGAGGACATCGGTGAGATCGCAGCGAGTACTGGTCGCCTTGATGGCGACCGCGTTGCTGGTGGCGGGTTGTAGCGGCCGCACCGGCAGCGGGGTCGAAGAGGCCGCGGCACCCGGCGGCAAGGCGGTGACGAGCGACTTCGGTGATCTGAACGGGGTCTGCCAGACCGGCAAATCGACGAGTGCGCCGACGCAGGGCGTCACCGCCGGGCAGATCGAAGTCGGCGTGTTCACCGATATGGGTTTCACCAAGAATCCCGAATTGGTCGACGCCGCCAAGGTCTTCACGTCCTGGTGCAACGACAACGGCGGAATCAACGGTCGCAAGCTGGCCTTCAATGTCCGTGACGCGAAACTGCTCGAGGTCCGCGCGCGCATGCTGGAAGCCTGCCGCGAGGACTTCGCACTGGTCGGCGGCTCCGCCGCACTTGATGCCCTCGGCGTCAAGGATCGGCTCACGTGCACGCTGCCCGAGTTCCCGTCGCAGGTGAGTCAGGCCGAGAACACCGGTTCCGATCTCCAGGTGGGATCCGGTGCCTCCTCCGCGCGCCCCTACGACACCTACGCGGGCATGCATCAGTGGCTGTTCAAAGAGGCCTACCCGGCGTCGGCAGCCGCGGTCGGCATCATCGTGGCCGACTCGCCGGTGGTGAAGTCGATGGCCGACCGATACGGGGAGTCGCTGCCCGCCGAGGGCGCGACCCTGATCTACAACGACCTCTATCCGGCCGCGGGCGTCTCGGATTGGACGCCTTACGCGCAGTCCATCAAGGCCAAGGGCGTGAAGGGCCTGATCTTCCTCGGCGACTTCCGCAGCCTCGCCAAGCTCGAGGACGTGCTCACCAGCATGGACTACAAGCTGGACTGGGTCGACGTCACCAGCAACGCCTACACCCCCGCGTTCCTCGAGCTTGCCCGCACGTCGCTGGGCGCGCAGAACAACTTCGCCGACCTGTCGGGGACCGTGCCGCTGGAATCGGCGGCCAGTGTCCCGGCGGTGCAGCGGGCCAAGGATCTGTTCGCCCAGTACGCGCCCGACGGGAAACTGACCTACAACGGGCTGCGCTCGCTGGTGCAGTGGCTGCTGTTCGCGAAGGCGGCCTCGAGCTGCGGCGACAACCTCACCCGCACCTGCGTGGTGGAGGCCGCCCGTAAGGAAACAGCGTGGACCGCCGGTGGTCTGCAGGCGCCCGCCGACATGTCGACCCACACCGTGCCGCCCAAGTGCTTCAACGTGATGAAGGCGACCGCGCAGGGCTGGACGAACGCGGACTTCAAGCCCGACACCGGTCCGTTCCGTTGCGACATGAAGCCTTACGTCTACACCAAGGAATACGGTCGCCCGCTGACGCTGGCCGACGTCAACAAGAGCATGAGCGACGTCAAATAATGGAGCAGTTCATCGCTTTCGGCATCGTCGGGCTCAGCACCGCCGCGATCTACGCCATCATCGGCAGCGGCCTGGTCCTGACCTTCACCACGACCGGTGTCTTCAATTTCGCGCACGGCGCGGCGGGCATGGTCTCGGCCTTCGTGTACTGGCAGTTCACCGTGGGCTGGGGCGTGCCGACGCCGATCGCGGTCGCCCTGGTGTTGCTGGTGTTCGCGCCACTGTTCGGGTTGGCGTTCGCGCAGGCGCTGGCGCCGACCCAGGGCCTGGGCGACGCCGAGAAACTCGTCATGACGGTGGCGTTGCTCAGCGGCCTGATGCTCACCGCGCGCTGGATCTGGAATCCGGACGTGGCGCGCACCCTGCCGCGGTTCTTCGCCGACCAACCACCGCTGCACCTGGGTTCGGTGACGATCACCTGGCATCAGGCATTGACCATGGTGGTGGCGGTGGCGGTGGCCATCGCTCTGCGAATCCTGCTGTACCGCACCAGAACCGGTGCGGAGATGCGTGCGACCGTCGACGATCGGGCACTGGTCGGGCTCACCGGCGCCGACCCGCAGCGCGCCAATCGGGTGGCCTGGATGCTCGGCATCGAATTGGCGGCCATCGGCGGCATCCTGATCGCGCCGATGGTGGCCCTGGACGCGGCGCAGCTGTCGTTGCTGATCGTCAGCGCCTACAGCGCGGCGATCTTCGGACGGCTGGCCAGCCTGCCGATGACCTTTCTCGGTGCGATCGTCGTCGGCTGCCTGGAGAGCTACCTCACCGGGTATCTGCCACAGAACGAGTATCTGCCCGGACTGCGGCTGGCCGCGCCCGCGCTGCTGCTGCTCGTCGCGCTGCTGCTGTTCCCGCACGGCCGGCTGCGCGGGCGCGATCGGCGGTTGAGCCCGGTGCCGCTGCCGAGCGTGCGTGGTTCGGCGGTGTTCGCGGTCGTCGTCGCGGTGGTCGGGCTCATGCTCGCCACCCTGCTCAGCGAAGCGGATCTGATCAGCTACGGCCTGATCTTCGCCTTCGGGGTGATCGCGTTGTCGTTCGTGCCCCTCGCCGGGTTCGCCGGCCAGATCTCGCTGTGCCAGTTGAGCATCGCCGGGATCGGCGCCGTCGCCTACGCGCATCTGGGCGCCGACGGGCAGTGGTGGGCGTTGCTCGCCGCCATGGCGATCGCGGGCGTCGTCGGCGCGCTGATCGCCCTACCGGCGCTGCGTTTGTCCGGGGTCTACCTCGCGCTCGGCACGGCCGCGTTCGCGGTGGTGCTCGACCGCTGGATCTTCACCCTGCCCTCGTTCGAGGTGTTCGGGGTGCGAATCGCCCTGTTCGACCAGGGCTCGGTGGATCTGGTCGGCCCCAGCCTGTTCGGCACGCAACTGACCAGCACCGCGCAGATCACCGTTTTCGCGGCGATCGTGCTCGGGCTGGCCGGATTCGCGGTGGCGATGCTGCGGCGCGGTCGGCTCGGCCGACGGTTGATCGCCCTGCGCGACAGCGAGGCCGCCTACGCCACCCTCGGCGGAAACCTGCTGGCGGCCAAGATGCTGGTGTTCTCGCTGTCGGCGGCGATCGCCGGACTCGGCGGGGCGCTCTACGGCATGCAGCTGCGGTCGGTGACCGCCGAGCAGTTCGGTTTCGTCGCGGGCCTGCCGATCTTCCTGATCGTGGTCATCGCCGGGCTCGGCGCGGTCGGCAGCGGATTGTTCACCGGCGCTGTCTATTCGGGGCCGCTCAACGCGATTCCCGTGTTGTTCCCGGCGCTGACCAATCTCGTCCATGTCCTGCCCGCCCTCGGTGGTATCGCCTTCAGCGGCGGGTTCCTCGGCCAGGGCGCCCTGGCGCAGATCCGTCGCGAATGGGCCGCGGCACTGCGTGATCGGGTCGTCATGGCGGTGCTGCTCGGTGGGCTGGCGTTGCTGTGGGCGTTGCGCCTGGGCGATGTCATCAACGGCTACGTGTTCACCGCGGGTGCACTGATCGCGGCCATCGTGGTGCCGCGCTGGGCGAATCGGCGCCACCGTCCGCCCACACCCGCGCAGGTGCCCGTCGAATGGCTCGGCATCGATCAGGCGTGGACCACAGCAGACAAGGAGATGCTCGATCGTGGGATCGCTACTCGAAGTTGAGCAGGTCACGGTGACCTTCGGCGGTCACCGCGCCCTGGACAAGGCCGGGCTGAGCGCCGAGGCGGGCAAGGTGACCGGCCTGATCGGCCCGAACGGCGCGGGCAAGAGCACCCTGTTCGACGTGATCTGCGGATTGCGGCGACCGGTGACCGGCCGGGTCACCATGAACGGCCGCGACGTCACCCGGCTCGGGCCCGCCCGCCGGGCCGGGCACGGGATGGCGCGGACCTTTCAGCGGCTGGAACTGTTCGGCCGCTTGAGCGTTCGCGACAATCTGCTGGTCGCCGCGGAACTCGGGCGCCACCGGCGCGACGCCGCCGGGATCGTCGACGGGCTCCTCGACCGACTCGGACTGGACGAGGTCGCCGACACCGCCGCCGACGATCTGCCGACCGGCACCGGCCGACTGGTCGAGGTGGGCCGGGCGATGGCCGCCCGGCCCAGTGTGGTCCTGCTCGACGAGCCGGCGGCCGGCCTCGACCACACCGAAACCGAGCGGTTCGCCGCGCTGTTGCGGTCGCTGGCCGCCGACGGCGTCGCGGTACTGCTCGTCGAGCACGACATGGGCCTGGTCATGAATGTCTGCGACCAGCTCTATGTGCTCGACCTCGGCGCGATCATCAGTTCCGGGCCGCCCGAGGTGATCCGCCGTGACGCCGCCGTACTCGCCGCCTACCTGGGAGAAGGATGACCTCGTCACTGGAATTACACGGTGTCCGCGCGGCCTACGACGCGATCACGGTGCTGCACGGTGTCGACCTGCGGGTCGGCGCCGGCGAGGTGGTCGCCCTGCTCGGTCCCAACGGGGCGGGTAAGACCACCACCCTGCGGGTCGCGGCCGGGGTGCGTGCGGTCACCGCGGGCCGACTGGTCCTCGGTGGCCGAGACGTCACCGGGGCCGACCCCCGCGATCTGGCGGCCGCCGGAGTCTGCCTGATCCCCGAGGGCCGTGGCGTGTTCCCCAACCTGTCGGTCCGCGACAACCTGCTCATGATGACGTTCACCGGCAAGACCCATGCCGAGATCGAGGAGGTGGCGTTCAGCCGATTCCCGATTCTGGCCCAACGCGCCGACCAGATCGCGGGCACGATGTCGGGCGGCGAACAGCAGATGCTCGCGCTCGCCCGGGGATTGGCCACCGACCCCGCCGTGCTGCTGCTCGACGAACTGTCCATGGGCCTGGCCCCGCTGGTGGTCGAGCGGCTCTACGAACAGGTCGGTGAGATCGCCCGGCAAGGCGTGGCGGTGCTGGTCGTCGAGCAGTTCGCCGCCGCCGTCCTCGACATCGCCGACCACGCGGCCGTGCTGGTGCGCGGCCGCATCGAATACCAGGGGCCCGCCGACGGCGAACTCCGCCGCGAACTGGCCAACCTCTACCTAGGAAGTCACTGATGACCGAAACACGTGCCGACCGCTTCGCTCGCGAACTGGCCGAATTGAAGATCCCCGATCCCGCCGCGGGCCGGGGGAGTCTGTGGTTGCGCCTCGGCGCGACCGCGATGGTGGCGGGCCCGGCGCTCGCCGTGGTGGCCTACTTCCTGGCGCACAACACCTCCGATCCGCTGGCCCAGCGCGACGCACTGGCGCTCGCGCTGGTCGGGGTGGCGCTCAGTGTCGTCGGCGCCGCGCTGTTCGTCCGCTACTCGCTCACCGGTGTGTTGCGATTCTGGATGGCACGCCAGTCCTACGATCTGAACCAGCTCGGTGATCGTCTGTCGGAGAACCAAATTCAATTGGACGACGCCGCGTCCGTGGCGTGATGAGCGCCTGATCGAGATCGGGATCGCCCCCACATGAGGGCGATCCCGATCCAGGTCACACAGCGCAATACCTTCACACACAGCGCAATACGTTCACGCGCAGCGCAATTCGGTCACGCGCAGCGCGCGTTGCGGTCACACGCCGCGCGGGATGTCGAGGAATTGCGCGTCGATCGCGGTGTCGAGCGCACCCATGGTCGCGCCGAGTTCGGCGGCCAGCGTCCGCACCGTGGCGACGTCCTTGCGGAGGAACTCACCGACCGCGGCATGGAACGCGGCCACCGAACCCTTCGCCGCCACACTGGCGGCGGCGCGACTGGCTCCGCTGGCCTGCTGGAGCGCCGACAGCACGGTCGCCTCGTCGACGCCGAGTTCGCCTGCCAGCTGCACGGCTTCGGTGATCAGGCCGAGCTGGGCCGCGAACAGCGCGTTGTTGACCAGCTTCACGCACTGGCCCGTGCCGAGTGGACCCACCGCCAGCACCGGGTCCGCGTAGCACCGCAGTACCGGAAAGGCACGGGCGACGGCGTCTTCGGCGCCGCCGGTGAACACGGTGAGCGTGCCGGCGGCGATATCGTGTGGCCCGCCGCTGACCGGCGCGTCGACCACTCCGATGTCGGAGGAATTGGCTTGTGCGGCAATGTCGTCGGCGGTTCGCGGGCTTCCGGTGGTGTGCACGATGAGCACCGACCCGCCGGGCATGCTCGCCAGCAGCGGAGTATCGAGGCACACCTCGCGGACCTGGGCGTCGCTGAACACACAGACCACGACGGCGTCGGCCCCGGTGCCGACCGCGGCGGTGAACGACACGGGCTCAGCGCCCAACTCGGTGATCCGTCGGCGCGCGTCGCCGGACCGACCGAGCGCGCGCACTTCGTGCCCCGCCGCGACGAGACGGCGCACCATCGGAGCGCCCATCCGCCCCACCCCGATGAACCCGATCCGCAAGGCGGTCATCGCGGATGGCCGATAAGGCTCAGTGTCTCGTCGGCCGCGGTCAGCGCGACACCGGTCTCGGCGTCGGCCCCGGTGGCGAGTTCGGCGAGCAGCCCGACGTCCTTGCGCAGGGTGTGCCCGGCGTGCTCACCGATCCGCGCCAGCGTGCCGGCCAGGATACGACCGAGGGCGAAGCTGTTCGCCGACCCGTGCGCGATCACCTCGCCGAGCTTGGCCTGATCGACGCCGAGGTCGCGCCCGAGCGCCAGAGTGCTCGCCGCGGTCGCGAGGTTCGCGGTGAACAGCAGATTGTTGAGCAGCTTGGTGACCTGGCCCGCCCCGGTATCGCCCAGGTGCACCACCGGATCGGCGTAGGTGCCGAACACCGGCCTGCACTTCTCGACCGCCTCGACCGGGCCACCGGCCATGACGAGCAATCGCCCCTGGGCGACCGCGGGCGCACCGCCGCTGACCGCGGCGTCGATCAACGTAACGCCCTGTGCCGCAGCGATTTCGGCGAGCTCGCGGCAGGTGTCGGGATGAACAGTGCTGTGCACGGCCACGATCGCCCCCGGCGCGAGTCCACCGAGCACGCCGTCCTCGCCGGTCAGGACCTCACGGATGTCGGCGTCGTTGCCCACGCACAAACAGACCAGGTCGCTGGCCTGGGCGAGGGCGCGCGGGGTGGGCGCGATCTCGGCCGCGGTCTCGGCGAACTGCTCGAGCGTGGCGGGTCTGCGTGCCCACAGGGTGGTCCGATACCCGGCCGCCACGATTCGCTGCGCCATCGGCGCACCCTGACTACCCAACCCGATGAATCCGATGCGCATCAGCGCACCTCCTATTCGATATGCCACTCACGCAGTAGGTTCGGGCCGCGGGCGCCAGAACAGCGCGAGCAGTCCGGTGGTCGACGCCACGCCGGCGCCGAGTGCGATGACGCCCCCGGCCCAGCCGGTGACAGTGATTCCGGCGGCGTGATCGATCGACAGGCGACCCGGGCCGGTGAAGGCCAGCGCCAGCGCGACCACCGCCAGGACGAGTACGTACTCGTACCCCTCCTTGAAGACGAAGAATCCGTTCGCGCGGTGCGCGAGCAGCCCGGCGACGAGCATGACCGCGATCACCGCCGCGCAGGCCAACGGTGTGGCGAGGCCGAGGATCAGCAGCACGCCCGCCCCGATCTCGGCGACCACACTCGCCCACGCCTGCAAGACGCCGTTGCGCAGGCCGAGGCCGGCGAACCAGCGGGCCGTGCCCGCGATCCGCCCGCCACCGAGCCAGTGGTTGAGACCGTGCGCGATCATCGTGGCGCCGACGACGAGCCGGATCAGAGTCGGCGCCACCTCGGTGACATCCATGGGTTCACCTCCTGAGCCACGACAGGGTGGCTCGGTCGAATCGGGTCAGTTGTCGCTGGTCAGCAGGAGGACACCGCTCGGGGTCAGCCCGCCGCTGCTGGTCACCGCGACCCGCGCGCCCTCGACCTGGCGGGGGCCCGCCTCGCCGCGCAATTGGCTGACGGCCTCGTGCAACAGCCCCATACCGTGGGTGCGGCCGTGGGAGAGCTGGCCACCGTGGGTGTTGAGCGGGAGCAGCCCGTCGCGCGCGATGTTCTTGCCGCCGTCGAGGAAGTCCTTGGCCTCGCCGATCCCGCAGAAGCCGAGGGCTTCGATCCAGGACAGGCAGTTGAAGGTGAATCCGTCGTAGAGTTCGGCGACGTCGACATCGGTGGGGCGCAGCGAGGTACGCGACCACAGGTGCGCGGCCTGGCCCAGGACCTGTGGTTCATGGGTCAGGGTGCTCTGGTCCCATTCGATCCGTTCGAGGATCTGGGTACCGACCGCGGCGACCCGCACCGGCGGCTTCGCCAGATCCGGGGTGGTGTCGATCGCCGAGACCAGCACGGCGACCGCGCCATCGCAGGGGACATCGCAGTCGTAGAGCCCGAACGGGGTGGTGACCGGCCTGGCGTCGAGGTACTCCGGCATCGTCAGGGGTTCGCGATAGACCGCCGTCGGATTCAGCTCGGCGTTGGCGCGCTGGTTCAGCGCGATCCAGCCGAGCGTTTCCCTGGTGGTGCCGTAGCGATGGAAATGCCGTTGGGCGTTCTGCGCCAACGTATGCGCGGCCGAGGTGGCGCCGAAGGGCATCATCCAACTGGTGGTCCGGCCGCCCGTCGGCGTGATCTTGCCGGTGCGCATGAGTTCGTTGTACGTCGCCTCCCAGACGGTGCGGAAGCACAGGACGTGCCTGGCCAACCCGCCGGCGACGGCCAGCATCGCCGCGATCACCGACCCGCCGGGACCGAAGGTCTCGAAACCGCCGTTGTACCAGGTCGGCCGCAGACCCAGCGCGGCCTCGAGCGCGGTCACGCCGCCCTCGCCGAAACCGCCGACATTGCCGCCGCCGGGATAGGTCGACAAGCCGTCGATGTCGGCCATGGTGAGCCCGGCATCGGCGACCGCGCGCTCGCAGGCCGCGATCGTCAGCGACAGCGGCGAAACCATCAGCCGCCGACCGATATCCGACATCCCGATCCCGGTGATGGCGACCTTGTCCTCGAACTTGTCCCGGCCGATCATCGGCCGCACGTGCTCGCCGAACCGGTGCGGTTCGATCGCGTCGGCGGGCAGCGGCGCGGGTTCGGGCTGTTCGGCGGTCGGCCGGAACAGCGGCAACCACACATCCGCGTCCTGTTCGAACACGACCTCCATCCGCATCCCCAGCACGAGGTCGGCCGGGTCGCGGCCCACCACATTGGTGGTCAGGCGAACCCGGGGATCCTCCTCGACCGCGACCTGGGCCACCACATACGGCGCGGGTAGCCCCGGCACGCTGAACCGCTGGTTGACGGTGAAGCCGACCAGGGTGGCGAAGCCGGAGACCTCCCGGACCCCGAGGGTGTGCCCGTGGCAGTACCGGCACACCGGTTGCGGTGGATGGATCAGGGCCGCGCAAGAACCGCACTCCTGGATCCGCAGGCGCCCGTCGGCGCCCGCGGTCCAGAAGAACTCGTTCTCCGCGGTCACCTGGGGCAGGGGCCGCCCCGATGGCTCGGCCATCTCGTTCCTCACCGATGGCTGGGCCATCTTGTTGTTCACCGATGGCTCGGCCATCGCGTTGCTCACTAGGTACTGGCGTCGCGCTGGGCTGTGACGGGTGCCGCGAGTTGCTGTTCGTCACAGATCGTCTGGAGTTTCGCCAGCGTCTCCTCGAGTCCGGCTCCCAGCCGCACGCCCCCAGTGAACGTCGCCGGGAGGTGCCGCATGCCCTGGATGACCCCGATGGTGTCGTAGTGCACCGCGGTCTCGGGATCGCAGCGGTAGTCCGGCATCCGGTCCAGCACGGCGAGCAGCATGCGCTTGAACACGGTGCGTGCCACGTTCGAGCCGATGCACCGGTGGATGCCGAGCCCGAAGCTGTAGTGCCGGTTGCGCCGTCGGTCCAGGATGACCTCGTTCGGGTCGTCGAAGACCGCCGGATCCCGATTGGCCATCGCCCACGACAGCCACACCCGATCGCCTTCCTTGAACTGGGTGCCGACGACCTCGCAATCCTCGGCCATCGTGCGCCCGTCACCCGGTGCCGGCGTGTAGTAGCGCAGGAATTCCTCGGTGGCGGAATCGAGGAGATCGTCGCGCTCGCGGCTCAGTGTCTCGCGCTGGTCCGGGTTCTCCGAGAGCCATTCCAGGGCGTGCGCGGTGAGCGCGGT
The DNA here is from genome assembly GCF_042794235.1 of Nocardia sp. NPDC056541. Lineage (NCBI taxonomy): Bacteria > Bacillati > Actinomycetota > Actinomycetes > Mycobacteriales > Nocardiaceae > Nocardia > Nocardia sp. NPDC056541. The sequence goes on along the minus strand of NZ_JBHTUD010000005.1, from coordinate 166,304 downwards.
CGTGGTGTCGAAGCCGCCGCCGATGAGCAGGCCGAGCATGCCCAGCATTTCCATATCGGGAAGCGGCTCGCCGTTCATCGTCGCGTTGTTGATCGCGTTGATCAGGCCGGGCCGGGGGTTCTCCCTGATCTCGAACAGATTCTGCAGCAGATCGATGCCCATCGTCCGATGCATTTCCGCGACCCGCGGATACTCCGGCGAATCCGGCGGTGTGTACACCGACGCGTGCGCGGGCTCGTTGTAGATCGTCCATTTGGCGAGCGGGATACCCAGCATGCCCAGGGTCAGCACCGCGGGCACGATATTGGCCAGTTCGTCGACGAAATCGATCCGCCCCGACTCGATCTTCTCGTCGATCGCGGCGCGCACGATCTCGTCGATGAACGGGATCCAGCGGGCCACGGCGGCGGGGGAGAGATACGGATTCAGCGCCGCGCGCACCTCGCGATGCTCCGGCTCGTCCATTTCCAGAATGCCGCCCCGAACACCGCTCGCCCGTGGGGCTTTCGGAATAGAGATGCCCTTGTAGCCGCGCCGGACCCCGGCCGTGTCGTGGTCGTTGGAGATGTGCGGGCAACGCGCGAGTTCGAAGACCTCACGGTTGCCCGCCGCGACCCAGTGCCCGTCGTGGGTGTCGGTCCAGGCGATCGGGCACTGCTCATGCATGGATTCGGTGGTCGCGACGAATTGGTCCCGATATTCGGGGGTCATTCTATCGAACGAGAAATTCGGTTTCTTGCGTGTGTCGTCGGTCGCCACGTCGTCGACGCTCATGGCGGTGTCCTCTCAGGAAATATCGATGGCGCGTTCCGGGCAGGAGTGCGCTGCTTCGCGCACCTGCTCCTCCTCGTCGGGCGCGACGGTCTCACTGACCGGCGACGAATGACCGTCGAAGTCGCTCAGCTCGAATGATCGGGGAGCGGTCATCGCGCACAGCGTGTGGCCTTGGCAGCGCGTTGAATCGACTCGAACCTTCACGGCGGGAATTCCTTTCAGGCGTGGTAGTCGTACCACTTCAGGTATCCGCCCGCGTCCACCCGCAATTGGCTGCCGGTGACGAAACGGGACTCGTCGGATGCCAGGAACAGCACCGCGTCGCTGATGTCCTCGGGCTCGACATACGGAACCGGCATGGCCTGCATGGTGTGGAAGGCCGGTTCGGCGTCCGCGCGGGTCGGATTCTCGAGATCGGGCCGGAACGAGCGGTACATCGGCTCGCTCTGCAACATCGGGGTATTGCAGTTGGTGGGGTGGATAACGTTGGCGCGGATCTTCTTCGGCGCGATGTGGGTGGCGAGTTCGTGCACCACCATCGACAGCGCGCGCTTGGCGACCATGTACGCGACGCCGCCGGGATCCTTGCCGGGCTGGTCCACCTTGGTGGTGTCCATCAGCGCGGCCAGCGACCCGGTGGCGATGATCGACGCGCCGGCCTGCAGATGCGGCAGCGCGGCGTGGATGGCGTTGAGCACGCCGACCAGGTTGGTGTCGAGCACATCGGTCCAGGCCTGCCACTGCGGCTCGCCCTTCATCCCGGCGATCCCGGCCTGGGCTACGACGATGTCGAGGCGGCCCAGTTCCTGTACGCCGTGCGCGACCGCGTCACGCATCTGCGCGGCATCGCGCACATCGGCCTGGACGGTGACGATGCGCCGCCCGGACTTCTCGACCAGTCGCGCCGTTTCGTCCAGATCCTCGGGACGCGACAGCGGGTACTGGATGGTGTCGATGTCCTGACAGATATCGACGGCGATGATGTCGGCGCCCTCGGCGGCCAGACGCACCGCATGACTGCGGCCCTGGCCGCGAGCGGCTCCGGTGATAAAGGCGACCTTGCCCTCGACACGTCCCACGGGAATTCCTTTCGGTGTGCGCGGTGCCCACCGGAAGGCGGTGAGCCCGTTGTCTGGATTGGTACGACTAGGTGTTACGGCCGCCGTTGACCCCGAGGATCTGCCCGGTGATGTACCCGGCGCTCTCGGAGATCAGGAACGCGCACGCCGCGGCGATGTCCTCGGGTTGGCCCACCCGCCGCACAGGGGTGCGCTGGATGTGGTCGTCGATCGTGCCGCCGAGCAGCTTGGCCGCCTCCGCCTTGCGCAGCATCGGGGTGTCGATGAAGCCGGGCGGGACGGCGTTGACGGTGATGCCGGCCGGACCGAGTTCGAGCGCCAGCGATTTGGTCAGCCCGTTCACCGCGGACTTGGCCGCGACGTAGTGCGCCATGAAGGGCTGACCCGAATGTGTGCTCGACGAGGAGATGTTCACGATGCGACCCCACCCGGCCTCGAGCATGTCGGGCAGCACCGCCTGAACGCAGTGGTAGACGCCGTTGAGGTTGACGTCGATCACCCGCTGCCACTGCGCGAAGTCGATTTTGGAGAAGCGCCCCGTACCGTCCAGGCCCGCGGCATTCACCAGGATCGTCACGGGGCCGAGCTGAGTGCGGATCGCGGCGAAGGCCGCGCCCACCTGCCCGGGATCGGAAACGTCGGCGGTGTGGGCGAATCGGGTATCGGTCGGGCGCAGATCGAGCGTCGCCACGTGATACCCGTCGGCCTGGAGCCGTTGTGCGACAGCGAGACCGATACCGGAGCCGCCGCCGGTGACCACCGCGGTTTTCACGCCCAGGCCTCCTCGCCCGCGAGGGTGGTCCGGTGCAGTTCGCGTTCGGAGGACGCCTGATAGGGCAGCGCCCGATGCAGGATGCCGGTGTTGTCCCAGATCACCAGGTCGCCGACGGTCCAGTCGTGGGTGTAGCCGAAGCGTTCCTGCGTCGACCAGGCGAGCAGTTCGTCGAGCAGCGCCCGGCTCTCCGCGGGATCCATGCCGACGATGTGATCGGCGGTGGCGCCGATCACCAGGGATTTGCGGCCGTCCGCGCGCTCCCAGACCAGGGCCGTCTCGTGGGACGGCTGGGTACGCCAGTCCGCGACCTGTTCGGGGGTCGGTTCCGGATGCACCAGTCGCTGCGACGCCTCGAAGCTGTGCACCACGCGCAGACCCTCGTAGCGCTTGCGATCGGCTTCGGGGAGGTTCTCGTAGGCGGCGTAGGTGCTGGCGAACTGGGTGCCGCCACCCTCCATGGCGACGTGGCGGGCCGTGAGCACGGTGGCCTTGGCCGGCACCTCGTTGGTGGTGTCGTCGATATGCCAGAAGAACGTGCCCTCGAGGTACTTGGCGGCCCGGTTCTTCGCGGGATCGAGGGTGATCGTGAAGATCTCCCGGCCGCCGGGTGCCAACACCGTGCCCAGCTCGCGGCAGAACGCGAGTTGCGCTTCGTCATCGAGGTGCAGACCGCGCACGACCAGCACACCGCGCCATTTCAGTGCTTCGAGGCACCGGCTGACCACCGTGTCGTCGTGCAGATCGGCGACGCCGGTGACTTCCACCCCGATCGCGGGACGCAGCGCTGTAGTGTGGATCACAAGAATCTCCCTTCCAGTTGCGAGAACCGTACTCTCGCTGAGGTTTCCTCCGCAAGGGCTGATGTCCGCTTTTCGGCAAACGGGCCGCCGGTGATCGCGGTGTCGGTCGCGGCATTCGGCTGATGCGAGCCCTTGCATATGGATATATTGTTCTCTAGAAGAGAGAATCACATTTCCAACGCTCAGCGAGGAGACGGGATGTCATCCCAGGACACGGACTCGATCGGCGCGTCCGCGCCGACCACGGCAGTCACCAAACGATTGCTGATAGACGGACAGCTGGTCGAGGCGGAACAGACCTTCGCCTCGCTCAATCCCGCGACCGGCGAGGTGTACGGTTACGCGCCCGAAGCCACGCTCGAACAGACCGAGGCGGCCATCGCCGCCGCCCGTCGAGCCTTCGACACGACCAGCTGGTCGACCGACGCGGCGTTGCGGGCTCGCTGCCTGGACCAACTCCATCGGGCACTGCTCGACAACGTGGAGGACCTGCGCGAGCTCACCATCGCCGAGGTCGGCGCCACCCGGCGGCTCACCCACGGCAACCAGCTCGACTTCCCGATCGAGATCGCTCGCTTCTACGCCGACCTGCTGCCCGAGTACTCGTTGACCGAGGAACTGAGCGAGCTCGAGATCCGCGGGGAGCGCCACCGGCGCTGGATCGAGAAGGAAGCCGCCGGTGTCGTTTCGGCGATCGTGGCCTACAACTACCCGCATCAGCTGGCCCTGGCCAAGCTCATGCCCGCCCTGGCGGCGGGCTGCACGGTGGTGCTCAAAGCCGCCCCCGATACCCCGCTGGCCACGCTCGCCCTCGGTGAGCTGATCGCCGAGCACACCGATATCCCGCCCGGCGTGGTGAATGTGTTGTCCGCCGCCGACGTCGAGATCGGCAAGCTGATGACCACGCACCCCGACGTGGACCTGATCACCTTCACCGGCTCCACTCCGGTCGGGCGCCAGATCATGGCGGCGGCGAGCGAATCGCTCAAGCGGGTCTTCCTCGAGCTGGGCGGCAAATCCGCCATGGTCCTGCTCGACGACGCCGACTTCGCCACCACGGCGGTGTTCGCCGCGTTCACCATCTGTACCCATGCGGGACAGGGCTGCGCGCTCACCTCGCGGCTGCTGGTGCCACGCGCGCGCCACGACGAGATCGTCGAGCTGGTCGCCACCAATCTGGGCTGGGTGAGCAGCGGGGATCCCAGTGACCCGAAAACCTATATGGGACCGCTGATCAGCGCCAAGCAGCGCGACAAGGTACACGGCCTGGTCGAGCGCGCGGTCGCCGCCGGATCCACGTTGGTCACCGGCGGTACGAAGGTCGATCCGGGCTTCTTCTACGCGCCGACCCTGCTCGCCGGCGTCGATCCCGACAGCGAGATCGCGCAGGAGGAGGTCTTCGGCCCGGTGCTCGTCGTGATCCCCTACGACGATGACGACGACGCGGTGCGCATCGCGAACAATTCGATCTACGGCCTGTCCGGTGCGGTGTTCAGCGCCGATACCGAGCGCGCGCTCGGGATCGCCCGGCGTATCCGCAGCGGGACGTTCAGCATCAACGGCGGTAACTACTTCCAGCCGGACGCTCCCTTCGGTGGATTCAAGCAGTCGGGGATCGGTCGGGAAAGCGGTGTCGCCGGGCTGGAGGAATTCCTGGAGAGCAAGACCTACGCCGCGGTCGTCGGGTTGAGCGACGCGTCGGGCGGTGCCCAGTAGTGGGGCCGCTCGAGGGAATTCGCGTCCTCGAGGTCGCGATGTACGGTTTCGTGCCGTCGGCGGGCGCGGTCCTGGCCGACTGGGGCGCCGATGTTGTCAAGGTCGAACACGCGGTCACTGGCGATCCGCAACGCGGCCTTCGGCAAATCGGCCGGATGCGGGTCGAGGGTGACCCCAATCCCAATGTCGAACATGCCAATCGGGGCAAGCGCAGCATCGGCGTGGACATGTCGGTGCCCGAGGGGCGCGCGGTGATCCACGACCTCGCCCGCGAGGCCGACGTGTTCCTGACCAGCTTCCTGCCGCAGGCGCGGACCAAATTCGGGATCGACGTGGACGACATCCGCGCGGTGAACCCGAAGATCGTCTACGCGCGCGGCAGTGCGCTCGGCCCGCGCGGCGCGGAATCGGACAAGGGCGGGTTCGACATGACCGCCTTCTGGTGCCGCGGCTCGGTCGCCGCCACCATCACCCCGCCGGGCACCGAGGGCATGGTCTCGCCCCCGGGGCCCGCCTTCGGCGACACCATCTCGGGGACGAACCTCGCGGGTGGGATCGCGGCGGCGCTGCTCAAACGGGAACGCACCGGCGAACCGTCGGTGGTCGATGTCTCGTTGCTCGGGAGCGGGCTGTGGGCGATGGGCCACACCATCGCGCTCTCGGCCCATCTCGGTGAGCCGATGGTAGCGCCGGTACCGGGCGCCCATGGCGCGCCGACCAATCCGCTCTCGGGTCTGTACGTCACGGCCGACGGCCGCTACCTGTCGCTGGTGATGTTGCAGCCGGTGAAGTTCTGGGCCGACGTGTGTCGCCACATCGACCGTCCCGAACTCGCGACCGACCCCCGTTTCGGGACCTCGGCCGACATCGCGGCCAATACCCAGGAGGCCGTGGCGATCCTGCGCGAGGCGTTCGCGAGCCGGACCCTCGCCGAATGGACCGAGCGCCTGGGAACGCTGTCGGGACCGTGGGCACCGGTCCAGGACAGCCTGCAGGTCGGCTCGGACCCGCAGATCAGGGCCAACGAGTACCTGATTCGCGCCGGTGAGCTCGAATTGGTCGCCAATCCGGTGCAATTCGATGTCACCGCGCCCGAACTGGCGCCCGGCCCCGAGTTCGCCGCCCAGACCGAGGAGATCCTGCTGGGCCTCGGGCTGGACTGGGAGCGGGTCATCGCTCTCAAGACAGCGGGCGCGATCACCTGAGATCGGCTCACGATCACGAAAAGCTCCGGCGGGCACACACTGTGGTGCCCGCCGGAGCTTTTCTGTTCGGACCGGCGGTGTCGCGGATGCCACCGGCTCCGCGCTGATCGAGCCAACGCGACAGCGAGCGGCCCGCCGCGGGTGATGCACCGAGGCGGGCCGCTCGTTTTCTGTTCTTCTTCGCTTGCGCGCCGAGCCGATCAGCGGCCGTGTTCGACCTGATCGAACGGCAATCCTCGATCGGCGGCGGCTTCCCGGGGCATCCCGAGGACCCGCTCGCTGATCTGGTTGAGGGCCATCTCGGTGCTGCCGCCCGCCAGGCTCCACGCCTGGCGCATCAGGTAATCCTGTCCGGCTTGGCCGGTCGCGGCATCGTCGGCGTCGCACCCCGTCGCGGCGGCGGCGCCGGCGATCCGCACCGCCATATCCGCTTGCAGCCACGAATTCCGGGCGCTGAACAACCGGACCATCGATCCGGCCGCGGGCACGAACTCACCCGCCGCGATACCGCGGGTGATGTGGCCGATCAGCTGATCGTGCACCATGTTCAGCGCCCGCGCCTCACCGAGATCCTCCCTGACCCGCGGGTCATCCAATTGCCCGGTCCGCCTGGCCGATTCGATGAGACCGGAGATATCACGCCCACTGTGGGTCTGGATTCCGCTGGAGTAGGGCGACGCGCCCCCGACGGCGCTGCGCTCATGGAACAACTGACGATTCGTGGTTTCCCAGCCGCCGTCGACCTCGCCGAGCACCGCCTCCGCGGGCAGCACGACATCGTCGAAGAACTCCTGGCAGAACTCCCGAGACCCGTCGACCTGGGTGATGCGCTGGATAGTGACACCGGGCGCGCGCACCGGAACCAGGAACATGGTGAGCCCGGCGTGTTTGGGCACCGACCAATCGGTGCGGGCCAGGCACAGCCCGTAGTCGGCGGCGTACGCGCCCGAGCTCCAGATCTTGGCGCCGTTGAGCACCCAGGAATCGCCCCGGCGCTCGGCGCGGGTGGTGAGCCCGGCCAGGTCCGAGCCGCCGCGCGGTTCGGACAGGAACTGCACGAGCAGTTCCTCACCGCGCAGCACCGCCGAGAGGTGGGTGCGCTTCTGTTCCTCGGTGCCCTTGTCCAGAATCGTCGGCGCGCAGACGGTCAGGGTCGGGATGTTGAGCGCCAGCGGCATCTCGTAGGCGCGCGACTCCTCGCTGAACACTCGCTGGTGCTCGGGTGTCAGGCCCAGCCCGCCGTACTCCTTCGGAAAGCAGATGCCGGCGAAGCCGCCGTCGTAGAGGATGCGTTGCAGCTGTTTGGCGCGCTGCCAGGATTCCTCGGACTTGCTGGTTTCCCCGTGCTGATTGGGCGGTGCGGGCTCGAGGTTGTCCGACAGCCAACGTCGGGCGCGGAGGCGGAATTCGTCGACGGGCTCCAGCTCGGTGGTGCTCGGTTCGGTCATGCGACCTTCCTGTCCAGGAGATCGGTGAGGCGACGGCGATGCTCCTCCGGCGTCCCGTACAGCGCGCGCCCGAGGGTGACCCGCCGCAGATACAGATGCATATCGTGTTCCCACGTCACCCCGATGCCGCCGTGGATCTGCACGCAGTCCTGGAGCAGGCCGGGGACGACGGCCCCGATATAGGACTTCGCGACGCTGACCGCCTCGGCGGTTCTGGTCGGGTCGCCGTGGAACGCGTTGGCCGCGGCCCAGGCGGTGGCACGGCAGGCCTCGAGCGAGGTCTTGTGTTCGGCCGCACGATGTTTGAGCGCCTGATAGGACGCCAGCTGCCGGCCGAAGGTGTAGCGGTCGAACATCCACCGCACGGTGAGTTCGAAGGCGTGCTCGGCCGCGCCGGTCGACTCCGCGGCGGTGAGCGCCGCGGCGACCTGCACCTGGGTCTCCAACGCGGCGGCGGTCTCGCCGGGATAGCGCTGAACGACGGAGTCCTCGCCGACCACGACATCGACCAAGGAGACTTTCGCGGTGCGGCGAACGAGGTCGAGTGTCCAGGTCGGGGTGACGGTGACGCCCGGTGCGTCGGCGGCGATCAGCACCTGGACCGGCCCCTGGGGACCGCGCGCGGAAACCAGCAGCACGTCCGCTTGATCGCCGTACTCCACCCGATCCTTGACGCCGGAGATCCGGAAACCGGTGCCCTCTGGCACCGCGACGGTATCCACCGCCGCGGGCCCCAACCCGTGTCCGGGCTCGTAATGGGCCCAGGCGGCGATGGTCTCACCACTGAGCACCGCGGCGAGCAGGTCCGCGAAGCGGTTCTGCTCCCTGACCAGCGAGGTCAGCACGGCACTGGTGGTGATGAGCGGGCCGGGCGCGCAGGCCCGCCCGAACTCCGTCGCGACCAGGGCGAGATCGGCCATCGGCACCGCCGAGACCGATCCGCCGCCGAGCCGCTCCGGGACCAGCGGTGCGGTCCAGCCGAGTTCGGCGCCCTGGCGCCACCATGCGCGATCGAACCCGACGCCGGAGGCGGCGAGGCCGCGCACGACGTCGAGCGGAACGGACTTGGCGAGGAATTCGCGCGTGGTCGAGCGGAACAGCCGCTGGTCGTCGGAGAGCTCGAAGTCCATCAGAGTGATTCCCAGACAGTCACTTTCATGGCTGCCGGGTCGATGGCCGGGCTGAGCGTGAAACGCCCGTCGGCGGAGCGAACCTTGATCTCCTTCAGTACCGCACCGGCATCGCCGTCGATGAGGTAGTCGGCCTGATAGGTGAATTCCGGGGCCTGTCCGCCGACCGGTTGGGCGCGGAATCGGGTGCACGACTCGACGCCGGGGATCGACAGCATGTCGGGAATGTGGACCTCGGTGTACCAGGTGTTGTATTCCTCGTCCATGCCCGCGCGGGGACTGGAGAAAACGATCAAATGCATGGCAATGTCCTTCGGTTGTTCGGGTGCTCAGCTGATGTGCTGGGCGGCGTAGCGCTCGGCCCATTCCGCGCGCGGCCGGATGGTCAGGTCGACATCGCGTGCCTTGTCCCGCAGTGCCGCGACCGTCGCGTCCTCGCGGGAAATGTGGGTGAAGGGATCCCAGTTGAGGAATCGGCAGGCATTCTGCCAGGTGATCTGATGGATGTCGCTGTCGTCGGCGCCGGCGCTGTTGAGTTCCTCGAGCACGAATTCCGGCGCATCGGGGAACAGCGAGTCCGAGTGCGGGTAGTCGCATTCCCACGCGATGATGTCGATCCCGATCTCGTGTCGCATCTTGAGCGAGTTGCGGTCGGTGACATAGCAGGCCATCACGTGCTCGCGGAACACGTCGCTCGGCATCCGGCCGCCGAAGTCGCGGCGCAGCCACTTCTGATTGGTGTAATGGCGATCGGAGCGGTCGAGGTAGAACGGAATCCACCCGATCCCACCCTCGGACAGGGCGACCTTGAGGCCGGGATAGGTGCGCAGCGCCGGTCCCCACAGCAGGTCCTGGATGGCGATCTGCGACACCGTCGGCGCGAGGCACATGAGATTGTCGATCGGCGCGTTCGGCGCCAGGCGAAGCGCCCCGAAACCCTGCCCGATGTGCAGGTTCATCACGAGTCCGGTATCGGCGAGCGCCGCCCACACCGGACCCCAGTACTCGCCGTCGTGGTAGGAGGGCAGCCCGTCGATGTGCGGCAGTTCCGGCATCGTCACGCCACGGAACCCCTTGGCGGCGACCCGGTTGATCTCGGCGACGGCCAACGCGGGATCCCACAGCGGCAGAATCGCGTTCGGGATGAACCGGCCGGGGTAGGCGGCGCACCACTCGTCGATGTGCCAGTTGTTGTAGGCCGAGATCACCGCGATGGTGATCTCGTCCTTGAACTGGCTCAGATGCCCGGCGCTGAATCCGGCGAAGGTCGGAAAGCACATCGAGGACAGGATGCCGTTGGCATTCATGTCCGCCACCCGGCTGTGGATGTCGTAGACCCCCGGTCGCATCTCGGCGTAGCGGGCCGGATTCTTGTCCCACTCTTCCTTCGGCCACCCCACTACCGCGTTCAAACCGGTGACGCCCACCGGTTTACCCCGATAGACCCACTGATCGACGCCCTGGTCGTTGGTGATCAGTTTCGGGATGTACTCGGCGTGCTTGCTGGGCGTGTGCCGGGCGAACATATCGGCCGGCTCGACCACATGGTCGTCGATGCTGACCAGGATCATGTCAGAGAAGTTCATGGAGGATTCCTCGAAGTCAGGCGAATTCGGTTAACGCAGTTGGTCTTTCATGACCTTGCCGGTGGCGTTGAGCGGTAGCTCGTCGAGGAACCGCACGGATCGGGGAGCCTTGTAACCGGCCATTCGGTCGCGGGCCCACGACACCAGTTCCGCCTCTGACACCGGGCCTTTCGCGACCACGAAGGCGCGGCCGACCTGCCCGAGCCGCTCGTCGGGTACACCGACGACAGCGACCTGGGCCACGGCGGGGTGCTCGAGCAGAAACGCTTCGACCTCGGCCGGATAGGCATTGAAGCCGCCGACGATGTACATGTCCTTCTTGCGCCCGTTGATCCGCAGGCGACCGTCCAGGTCGAGGCTGCCGAGATCGCCGGTGTGCAGCCATCCGTCGGCATCGATGACCGCCGTCGTCGCGTCCGGATCGTCGAAGTAGCCCTGCATGACGGAGTAGCCGCGCACCAGCACCTCGTCGTCCTCGGCGATGCGCACTTCCACACCGTCACAAGGGGTTCCGACGGTGGTCGCGACCTGCTCGAAGGTATCGCCGGGCCGCGACGCTGTCGCGGTGCCGGCTTCGGTGAGCCCGTAGCCGGTCATGATCGACTGGAACGGCAGCTCGGTCTTGACCCGCCGGATCAGTTCGACCGGGATGTCGGCGGCCCCGGTGACCGCGGCCCGCAGCGACGACAGATCCCGGGTCGCGGGCGCGTCGAGCAGGGCGTGATACAGGGTGGGTGGGCCGGGCAGCATGGTCACCCGTTCCCGTTCGACGAGCTCGAGCACCTGCTCGACGTCGAACACCGGCACCGGCAGCATCGTGGCGCCGCGGATGAGCGAGCTGATCAACCCCGCCTTGTACCCGAAGGTGTGGAAGAACGGGTTGACCATCAGATAGCGGTCGCCCTCGCGCAGATCGGCCAGATCGCACCATTCCGCGTACAGCCGCAGAGTCTGGCGGTGATTCATCATCACGCCCTTGGGTCGACCGGTGGTGCCCGAGGTGTAGATGATGTCGGCGATGTCGGTGCCGTTGACCGCCCGTTCGAAAGGCTCACCGTCGGCGAGGAAATCCGATTTCAGGTCGATCACCGGCACGCCCTGCGGGCCCGCGTAGTTCGTCCCGAGGAAGCCCTGCTGCACCAATAACAGCTTGGCGCCGCTGCGCCGCACGACGTCGGCGGCTTCCTCGGCTTTGAATCGGGTGTTGATCGGGACCAGCACGCCGCCCGCGGTGACCAGCCCGAACGCGGCGATGATCCACTCGGCCGAGTTGGGCGCCCAGATCGCCGCCCGATCGCCGCGCTCGATGCCCGCCGCCGCGAAAGCGCCCGCGGCCTTGCGCACCCGGTGGGCGAGATCGATGAAGCTCAACCGCTGTGGCCCGTCGACGATCGCTTCGGCAGTGCCGAAGCGATCGGCGGCGCTCAGGACCATCTGCGGGATGGTCTGCCAGGTCATACCTTCAGCAGCCTCGCGAGATTGCCGCCCATGATCTTGGCCTGATGTTCCAGGCTCAGATCCTTGATCTCGTGGATGTAGCGTGCCGGTTCGGCCAGGCCCTCCGGGTGCGGGTAGTCCGAACCGAACAGGACGTTGTCCACCCCGAGCAGGTCGGCGATCCCGCCGAGGTCCTCCTCCCAGAACGGGCTGACGAAGATGCTGCGCTTGACCGCCTCGACCGGATCCTGATGGCCGAAGCCCTCCGGCGCCTTCTTGGCGACGTCGGCGAGGTTCTCCAGCAGCGGCGCCAGCCACGACGCGCCGTTCTCGATGACCGCGACCTTGAGTTCGGGGAAGCGGAACAGCGCGCCGTGGCACACCCACGAGGCCACCGCGTCCTGGATCGGACGCCATTCGGTGGTCATCCGGAAGGTGTTGGTCTGGAACGGCAGCATCTCCAGGCTGGAGCCCTCCCACTCGGCGTTGTGCCGCGAGTAGCCGCTGTCGGAGGAGTGCATGGTGACGAGGATGTCGTGCTCGACCACCCGCTTCCAGAACGGGTCGAACTCCGGCAGCGCGAACGAGCGAAGCCCGCGCAGACCGGGGACCGGGGCCGGGCGCACCAGAATCGCCTTGGCGCCGTGCTCGACGCACCAGTCGAGCTCCTCGATCGCCTTCTCGACGATCGGCAAGCTCACCACCGGCACGGTGAAGATGCGGTCCTTGTAGACGAAATTGCCGTCTTCGCCCCAGGTTTCGAGCAGCCACCGGTTCAGCGAATGGATCACCGCGTGGATGAGATCGGGATGGTGGCGCATCCGCTCCTCGACGAGGCTGGCCAGCGTGGGGAACATCAGCGAGCGGTTGAGCTGCAGCTCGTTCATGAGCTCCAGGCGCGCGCCCGGCTCGCGGAACGCCGGGATCGACTTCATCGACTTGCCGAAGATCTCCCGGCGGCTCTTACCCTCGGGGTTGCCGTTCTTGAAGTAGTCCTCCATGGCGCCGGGACGGGCGACGACCTCGAAGGTGGGGTTGGGAATGTATTCGCTGATCTGGCCGAGGACCGCGATCTTGGTGCGCCCGTTGATCTCGACGTACTTGATGGTCCCCTCGTACTCGGCAGGGAGGAACTTGGTCAGCGCCTCCTTGGTTTCGTAGAGGTGATTGTCCGCGTCGAACAACTGATACGGCAGATCCAGCTGCGTCATGAGAGCCTCCTTGTTGGTTAGTGAGAATCATATTCTCACAAGATGCGCATGGCAATATTCAGTCGCTACATTTGCGTCCAGACGGCCTTGGTCTGCAGGTAGGCCTCCAGGCCCGCCTTGCCGGACTCGTAGCCCCAGCCCGACTGCTTGTATCCGCCGAAGGGCATGGAGTGGTCGAAGACCATCTGGCAGTTCAGCGAGATGGTTCCGGCCTGCAGTTGTTTGGCCAGCCGGTGGCCACGGCCGATGTCCTTGGTCCAGACGGTGGCGGCCAGACCGTAGGAGCTGTCGTTGGCCATCGCGACGACCTCCTCTTCGGTGTCGAAGGGCAGGACCGTGACGATCGGGCCGAAGATCTCCTCGCGGTAGAGGCGGCTGGTGGCGGGGTCGACATTGGTGGCCACGGTGGGGTGCACGAAGTACCCGGTTCGATCGAGACGCTGACCGCCGGCCACGAACTCGATGCCCTCGGATTTGCCCTGATCGACATAACCCAACACCCGGGTGAGCTGCTTGGCGCTGATCAGCGGGCCGGCCATGGTGCCCTCTTCCCTGGGCCCACCCATCTTCATGTTGTCGGCCAGGTTCGCGATGCCCGCCACGACCTTGTCGTAGGAGCCGCGTTGCACGAAGACGCGCGAACCGCACACACACGCCTGGCCCGAATGCACGAAGGCGCCGAAGCCGGCCATCATGATCGCCATATCGAGATCGGCGTCGTCGAAGATCAGCACCGGTGATTTGCCGCCGAGTTCGAGGGTGATCTTGTTGAGGTTGCTCGCCGCCGAGGCCGCCACGATCGCCCTGCCGACCTCGGTGGAGCCGGTGAAGGCGACTTTGTCCACGTCAGGGTGCGCGGTGATCGCCGCACCGGTGGTGTGTCCGTAGCCGTTGACCAGATTGACCACGCCCTCCGGTACGCCGGCCTGGGCCAGGAGCCGGTCGAGTACCAGCGCCGAAAGCGGAGTCTCCTCGGCGGGTTTCACCACGCTGCTGCACCCGGCCGCGAGGGAGGGGGCGACCTTGGCGCAGTAGTTGAAGACCGGCCCGTTCCACGGGAAGATCAGCCCCACGACATCGTAGGGCTCCTTGAGGGTGTAGCCGTGCTGCCGCGATTCCACGCCGGTGAGCCCGCCGGCGTTGATGTCGTGCGCGATGCCGTCGATCTTCGTGCACCAACCGGCGTAGTAGCGGAACCATTCCGAGCCGATGCCGACGGTGAGCGCGGCCTGGTTCTGTGGGATTCCGGCGTTGGCCGATTCGAGGTCGGCCAGCAGCTCGGTGTTCTCGTCGATCAGATCCGCGACGCGCCAGAGGATCTTGGCTTTCTCGCTGCCCGCCAGGTTCTTCCAGATGCCGGATTTCGACGCCGCTTTCGCCCGTGCGACGGCCTCGTCGACAGCTTCGGAGCCGCCGTCTGTGAATTCGGTGAGCTGTTCCTCGGTGACGGGATCGACGACGGGGATCGCGTCTCCGGTGCCCGGTCGGTTGCGGATCTCGTCCAGCACAGTCTGCACGGTCATGGCGTAACTCCTCGCATGTCAGCGGTGACTCGAGCGCAACGGATTCGGTACGCGGAATGCACCGTCGTCGCAAGGTTAGGCGCATAACCATCGAGGTGTCCAGACCCCAAATCGGCTCCGGTGAGGAACGGGGAAGCTAGGTGGAAGCCCGCACGATGAGGCGGGCGACATCGGTCGGCCGCGGCGCGGGGGGTGCCGGATATCCCAGTTCGGTGAGGACAGCGGCGATCGCGGCATCGGCCACCGCGGCGGGGATGTACTCCACCGTCGTCAGCGGCGGATCACACAGCGCCCCCATGGGATTGGCCTCGATGCCGATCACGGCGAGGTCGTGCGGGCAGCGCAGACCCGCCTCCCGTAGACCGTGCAACACCAGCCCCGCGATCTCGTCGCTCTGCGCGCAGACCGCGGTCACCCCGTCGCGCACCCACCTGGTGACCAGCTCGGCCGCACCGCTCGCGGTCACCTCGTCCACGGTGATCGGCGGCAGATCGTGCGCACGCGCGGCCTCGACGATTCCCTGGAGCCAATAGTCGCCGAGGGCACGCCATTTGGCGATATCGGTGCGTCCGAACGCGATCTTGCGATGTCCACGCGAGACCAAGTGCCCGACGCGCATCGCCCCGACGGTGAGCAGGGGATCGCCGAGCGCGGGCAGCAGCCCGATCTCGATCAGGGGAACCTTCGCGGCGCGCACCTTGCCGCGCGCGTCGCTGCTCAACGGGAACAGGCTCACCACCGCGATCGGATCGAGATTGTCGATCGCGTCGATGATGCGTTCGTAGTCCTCGGTCTCGAAGATCTGCACCTGGAGCAAACCGTACTGCGCGAGCGCGGCGGCCATCAGGCTGCCCGCCTGAATCGGCATGTCGCCCACCGCGACTCGCGGCAGGATCGACAGCACCACCCCGCTCTCGCCGCGCGCGAGATTTCGGGCGGCGACATTGGGGCGATAGCCGAGTTGTCCGGCGGCGCGGTAGACAGCCTCCCTGGTGCGTGCGGAGATGCGTTTGCCCGCGGAATTGTTCAGGACGTAGCTGACGGTCGCCGTGGATACGTTCGCCAGCCGGGCGACATCGGCGTGGGTGGGCCGCGCACTTCTGCCGACACTCGTCGCGTCGGGATCGGGAGCGGCCATGCACTCATGATGGCACCGTCACCGCGGACCCGGTGTGTAGGGGCCGCCGTACGGCGTGGGAATGGTCAGCGGTCCCACCGGTGCCTGCTCGGCGGTCTGCAAGGGATCGACGGGCGGTGGCGCGGGGACGGGGTCGTCGGCCGGTCGCGGCGCGTTGCGGGCGCCGCGCGGCATGAGGGTGGGATCGGGGTCGGTGCAGTCCGCGTGGAGGTAGGGCGGTGCGTAGTCGGGGACCGAGCCGCCGCGGCGCGGCACGTTGTAGTCGCAGGCGTAGCGGGGGTAGATGCTGGCCAGTGCCCAGACACCGCCGTCGTGGAACGCCGAGGCCACCGCGTCGAGGGCGGATCCGGCGCGCTGGCGGGGAAAGAAGAACTCCTCGAGGGCGGGAATCCGGGAGTAGGCGACCCGCGAGACGGTGACGAGATTGCCCAGCAACTGCACCATCGTCGGTGAGTTCTGCGCGAGGATGGTGTCGAGTTCGGTCAGCAGCGGTGGTGTCTGCGCCAGCAGTTGTTCGTAGCCGCCGGTCATCGCCGCCATGCCGCCCGTCACCGCGGCGAGGTTCGCCGACGTGTCCCGCAGGACGGTGCGCCCATCGTGCAGGGTCGTGACCACGACTCGGCTGTTGCGCAACAGGTTCACGGTGTTGGGCAGCACGGCGTCGAGCGTGGAGATGAGGAACGTGCCACCGTCGATGATGTCGGCCAGCTTGTCGGGCCCGGCCGGACCGACACCCAGTTCCCGCGAGATGGTCGCGAGCCGGCCGGGATCGATCTGGGCGAGGGTGCCACTGAGGCTTTGCAGCATGTCCGCCATCGGCACGGGGGTGGCGGTGCGATCGGCGGTGACCAGCGCTCCGTCGGTCAGATACGGGCCGTCGTTGCTCGCGGGCAGGAAGTCGAGATACTGCTCGCCCGCCGCGGACAGGGCCGCCGCCCGCACCTGCCCCGACACCGAGATTCGCACATTCTCGTCGATGGCGGCGACCGCGATCACCTTCTGGTCGACCACCCGCACCGAGTCCACGCGCCCGACCCGCACGCCACGCAGGGTCACCTCCTGCCCGGGCAGCAGCCCGCCCGACTGGGTGAGTTCGACGCGTACCCGATACGGGTGATCGAGCGGATCGACGCCGAAGGTGGACAGGATCAGGTGCGAACAGGCACCGGTGAGGATGGCGAGCAGTCCGACCAGCGAGACCACGGACCGATGCCGGTGTGCGGCCCGGACGACCCCGACGAGCGCGCGCGCCGGTGTTTCCATCCGGCTCGGCCGGGGTGTCGTGGTCATCGTGGTGCTCCTGCCAGCCGGACGCCCAGCCGATCGATCATGTGCTGGAGCGAGCCGACGAAGGCGGTCCAGTCGGTGATGTCAGGGGCCCGGCCGCCGGCACCGCCCGGATTCGCCGGGTCGGGAATCGCGAGCTGGGCGACATCGACCGCGACGTGCCCGTTGGGACCACTGATCATCTTGAGCACGATCTTGATCATCTCGTTCACCGAGTCGAGGTCGGCCTCCGGATTGAGGGCCGCGGCGTTGAGCCCGGCGGCCAACCGGTTGATGTTGGCGGCCATGCTCGTGTTGTTGGTGCCCGCGACACTGGGGAACCGCGCGAGCTGGGTGGCGATCGTATGGACGCGATCGACCAGGGTGACCAGGGAATCGGTGTTCTCGGCGAGGACCTCGACGGCCGGTCCGGCCGCGGCCACGGTGTCGGCGAGGGTGGACTGCTGGGCTGCCACCGTCGCGCTGAGATCGGCCGCGCCGTGCAGGACACCGTTGATCTGGTCGGTGCGATCGGAGAGGCCGCGCAACAGTGTTCGGGTCTCGTCGAGCAGTGCGGCGAGCCGGTCACCGCGGCCACCGACGTGGTCGCTGAGCGCGGCGACGACGGTGGTGAGGTACTGGATGGTGCCGCCGTTGACCAGAAGCGATGCGCGAGTGAGCATTTCCTCGATCGTCGAGGCCGCCGAAGTCGACTCGAGCGTGATCGCGGCACCGTCGCCGAGTACCGCGCCGCCGGGCTCGACGACCGGCGGCGGCTTCATCGCCACGAAGACGTCGCCCATCGGGGTGGCCGACCGCAGCTGCGCCGAGGTGCCGACGGGCAACCGGACCGACGAGGTGATGCGCAGGGTCACCAGGGCGGTGTAGTCGCGGGCCGACATGGACTCGACCTGACCGATATCGGCGCCGTTGAGCGTCACCTTCGCCTTCATGGGCAGATTGAGCGCGTTGGAGAAGGTCGCGGTGAGGGTGTAGGTGTCGCCGCCGAGTCCCGGTGCGGGCAGCGGCAACTGGTCCAGTCCCACGGCACATCCACTGGTGGACAGGGCGAGCGCGACGGCGACCGCGAGTCGGGGCGCGAACCGGGTGCGAGGTGTCATCGGCCGCTCTTTCCCGCGATGCCCGCCAGGATGGCGGTGATACCGAAATCCGGTCCCATATCGCGCATGGTTCCGGTCGCGCAGCCCTGGTTCTGCAGCTGGAGCAGGTTGCAGATCTCCTTGACCATCTGGCCGTCGAGCAGCAGCCGGTTGATGTCCACCACGGCGCGCAGCGCGCGGACATTCGGGTCGACGGAGTTGTAGGCGTTGTCGACGACCATCGGGAACACATCGAGGAACTGGGCGAGGTTGTAGTCGTAGGCGGCCAGGGAACCGGTCACCGTGTTCGCGTTGGTGGTGAGACCGGAGATGGTGCCCTGGTGGCGTCGCAGCAGTTCGGTGACCTGGCCGATGATCCGGTTCAGCGCGGCGCCGGTCTCGCCGGAACCCAGCTGTTGTTCGGCCAGGAAATCGGTGAGTTGTGCGACGGCGCCGCCGAATTCGCGCAGCGTCCCGTCATTGCGCGCGGCGGCCGCGGTGAGCTCGTCGAGGTTGGTGACGACGGTGGTGATCGCGTCGCGGGTGGCGGCACCGTTGTCCTGGCCCTGTCGCAACGCCCGGGAGAGTTCGCCCAGGGCCGCCCGCATCTCGTCGCCGTTGCCCGTGGTCGCGGCGGACCCCAGATCGATCAGGTCGGCGACCGGTCCCGCGCCCTTGCCGTCACCGCCCAGCGAGGTCGACAACTTCTGTGCCATCGACAGCAAGGCATCGAACTCGACCGGCGACTTCGTGCGGGCGGTACCGAGCACCGCTCCCGAGGGCAGGGTGGGCCCGCCACGATAGACCGGGGTGAGTTCCACGTGACGGTCGGTGAGCAGCGAATCCGAGATCGTGACCGCCTGCACGTCCGCGGGTAGCTGAATCGCGCTGTCGATTCGCATCTCGACGACGACCTCGGTGCCGCGGGCCTCGATCCGGACGATCCGCCCGACCTTCATGCCGAGCACCGAGACCGGGTTGCCCTCGTAGAGGCCGTTGGCATTGGCGAATTCGGCGGTGATGGTGGTGGTGTCCGCCTGCGAACCGACCGAGCAGCTGGTCAGGCAGGCGACGCTCACCGTGATCGCGGCGAGTTTCAGGGTGGAGATCAGGGCTTTCATCGACAGTCCTGGTGATAGGGGACGCGGCCGTTCTCGACGGCGACGGCACTCAACGCGCACATCCACGAGTCGACGAAGGCGCCGTCGGGGGCGCTGGCATTGAGTTCGGCACCGGTACCGGTGGCGTTGGCGAACATGCGCCAGGGGACCGGAAGGATCTGCAGGATGTTGCGCAGCAGGTCGTCGTGGCCTGCCATCATCGCGGTCATGTCACGCAGGTCGGTCAGCAATTGTTCGACCTCGGCGTGGTCATCGACCACGATCGGTTCCAGCCGCGCGACCAGCGTGGTGATCGCGTCCAGTAGTCGGCGTAGCGCGTCCTGGCGGGCGATGATCTGGCGCAGCACCGTGCCGCCCTGACCGACCACCGAGGCGAGTTCGGCTTGCTGGGAGCGGATCACGGTGCTGACCTGGTCGGTACTGGTGAGCAGCGTGCCGATTTGGTCGCGTCGGGTCGCGATGGTGGTCGACAGGGACCGGATGTCGCGCAGGATGCCCGGCACCAGCGACGGCAGGCCGTCGAGTCCGCGCGACAGCGAGGTCATCGACTCGGCGATCTGATCGGCGTCGAGTTGGTCGAAGGTCGTGGTCGCGTCCTGTAGCGCGGTCTCGAGGTCGTAGGGAACGGTGGTCTGGGACAACGGAATTCGATTGTCACGTAGTTCGCCGCCGCCGGACGAGCGCAGCTCGACATAGCGTGAACCGAGCAGTGTGGTGAGTTTGATCGCGGCCGCGGCATCGGCGCCGAGGACGACCTCGTCGTCGACCGACAAGCTCACCTCGACGTGGTCGCCGGCGAGCCGGGTGCCGGTCACCGTGCCGACGGGAATGCCCGCCCAGGTCACCGGGTCACCGGCGGCGATGCCCGCGGCTTGCGCGAAATCGGCCCGCACCGTGCGGGTGCCGAGGTTCAGCGAATTGACCACGACCAGCACGAGCAGCGCCAGCACCACCGAGAGCACGGCGATGAGGCCGGTTCGCAGCGACTTGTCGGTGGCGATCGCGCCGGAACCTCGGCGCGTCGAGACACGAGTGAGGGCGCGCAGTGGTGTCTTCATGGGTCCTACCTACAGATCGCGGAGTGCTGGGGCCGACCGGTCGGGGAGGCGCCGCCCAGGATCTGCGCGATCACCGGATCGATGCCGGGGATGATGCTGAAACTGATATCGCACACGTAGGCGTTGACGAAAGCGCCCGCGTCGGTGGCCCGGATCATGGCCTGGAACAGCAACGGAATATTGAAGCCGAGGAAGGCGAAACGTTGCTTGCCGTCGACGAAGTGCCGCGCGAAGCCGGGTTCGCGGTTCATGAACTCCGTCAGCGACGGACTCGCGCCGTCGACCACCGCGGCGGCGTCGGCCACGACGGTGGAGATCCGCGCGGTCTGGTCCAGCAGCGTGTCGCGGCGGGATTCGAGTGCGTCGAAGATCTTGCGGGTCTGGGTGAACGTCGTCTGTAGTCCGGCGCTCTGCCCGGCCAGGGTGGTCATGACCGCCGACAGGTTGTCGATCAGGGTGCCCAGGATCTGGTCGGGCCCGGCGAAGGACTGGACCAGGGTCGCGGTCTCGGTGATCAGGGCGGCGACCGCGCCGTCGTCGCCCTGCAGGGCGCGGATCAGCGCGGAGGTCAGATTGTCGACGTCCGCGGGGTCGAGGGCGCTGAACAACGGCTGGAATCCATTGAGCAGCCCCGACAGATCGAAACTCGGTTCGGTGCGCTCGAGAGGGATCCGCGCGCCGGGCGCCAGCGCCGTCGGGTCGCCGGATTCGGCCCTGCTCAACCCGAGATAGCGCTGTCCGATCAGATTCTGATAGGTGACCGAGGCGATGGTGTTGGCGTAGACGGGCTGATCTCGCTGAATCCGGAAGCCGACCTCGGCATCGGGACCATGGATGCGGATGGAGTCCACCCGGCCGACCTGTACTCCGGCGACCCGGACGTCGTCGCCGACGCGCAGTCCCGAGACATCGCTGAACACCGCGGAATAGGCGTGGGTGTCACCGGTGACATCACGTTGCAGGGTCACGCGGACCATCCAGATCAGCAGGGCGGCGACGAGCAGGAAAGCGGTCAGTCCGGCGAGGTCGCGTGTCATTTTCACCGTGGTTCTCCGGTGGGTGGTTGGGTGGGCACCGTCAGGCCGAGCAATTCGGCCAGGCTCGCGGCTTCCCTTGGTAGACCGAGGCTTTCGGCCACAATGTCGCGCTGGGTGAGCGTGTTCACCGGCTGGTCGGCGGCGCCGATGACCGCCGGGCCCGCGGCGGGTCCGTTCGCGCAGCTCGCACCGGCCAGTTCGCCGTACCGCGGGCAGTCGGTGCGGGTGTATTGCTTGTGCGGGGTGAGCTCGACGATCACCTTGGCGGTGCCGCTCTGGGTCGCGGGTTGCCAGAAGTCGCGCGCGAACACCTGCGCGATCCGGGTCTGTGAGGTCGTCATCTGCACGAAGTTGCCGCTGCCCGCGGCGAGTAGCTGCAGCACCGGGCCCAGTCTGGAGTTGAGGTCGATGACAGTGTCGGTCCGGTTGTTCAGCGCGGTGCCGACTGTCGTGGTGGTCGCGATACCGCCGGTGAGCAACTCGGACAGGCGGATTCGCTGCTCGGCGACGCTGCGCAGCGGAGTGACCGCGCTGTGGAGTGCGGCGAGCAGATCGGGAGCCGATTCCTGGAGTCCGAGTACCGCGTCGGAGAGCCCGGTGAGCAATGCGGTGTCGTCGGAGCCCGAGAGTTCGGCGTCGTAGGCCCGCACGATGCGCGCGAGCTGGGTGCCCGCGGCCAGCGCGTCCGCGCCGCGGCCGCGGGTCGCGCGTTCGACGGTTTCCAGGATCCCGACGGTGGGATCGGCGTCGGGGCGTCCCACCGCGTCGACGATTCGGCTCAACGCGGTGAGCGAGGTCTGCAGCTGCACGCTGGCCCGGCTGTGGTCCTCCGGTATCGATGCTCCGGCGCGCAGGGCGGGGCCCGGCCCGTTGTCGATGAGCTGGATCGAGGGCACCGCGAACACGTTGCTCGGGACGACCCGCGCCGTCACCGTCGCCGGGATGGTGGCCGCGTGCTCGGGCGTCAGCTCGATGCGCACCCTGTTGGGGTGGGCGCGGTCCGCGGCGACCACCTCCTGCACGCTGCCGACCAGGATGCCGCGATATTTGACGTCGGATCGTTTCGGCAACCCGTCGCCCACGTCGACCAGCATCGCGGTGACCTCGATCGTCTGCGCGAACGCGCCTTCGGATCGGGCGACCATCGCCGCGACGGTGGCGGCGACGACGGTCAGCGCGGCGATCCCGCGCACGAACAACTTGGTGTTGTTCAGGTGCCGGTCATCGGATTCGAACACTATCGACATCGCGTTACCCACTGATCCTGGAGCCGGCGTCGAAACCCCACAGCGCCAACGTCATCAACAGATTCACCGAGATCATCACCGTGATGCTGGCGCGCATCGCCCGCCCGGCCGCGACGCCGACCCCCTGTGGTCCGCCACGCGCGTAGTAGCCGAAGTAGCACTGGATCGTGGTGGTGATGGTGACGAACACGATCGCCTTCAACAGCGAGAACACGACGTCGGTGCCGCTGAGCACCAGGTCGAAGTAGTGGGCGTAGGTGCCGAAGGATTGTCCGCCGACCAGCCCGACGAACAATTCGACGGCCAGGTAGTCCGCGGCCAGCGCGGCCAGGAACAGGGGGATCACCGCCACGATCGAGGCGATCAGCCGCGTCGAGACCAGGAAGGGCACCGGCCGGATCGCGATCGCGTCGAGGGCATCGATCTCCTCGGCGATCCGCATCGCGCCCAGCTGCGCGGTGAACCGGCACCCCGCCTGCGCGGCGAAGGCGATCGAGGCCATGATCGGGGCGAGTTCGCGCGTGGCCGCGGTCGCGGCGATCATGCCGGTCGCGGGCTCCATGCCGAGCAGTTTCAAGGCGTTGAAGCCCTCGATGCCGACGATGCCGCCGGCGGCGGCGCCCAGGATGATCATCACCCCCGCCGTTCCGCCACCGACGATGAGCGAGCCGTTGCCCCAGGTCACATCGGACAGGATGCGCAGCGATTCGCGGCTGTAGTGGCGCAGCGCCACCGGTATCGAGATCACCGCGCGCACGAAGAACGTGAACATGTGCCCGAACCGGATGATGCCGCGCCACGGCCCCGCCACCACGGCGAGCACGGCCCGCGCGCCGGGCGGGCGATACACACTGGCCATCAGAGGGTCGTCCTCGGGAACAACATCGTGTAGATCTGGGTGAATCCGAGGTTGACGACCATCAGCACCACGATGGACGCCACCACGGCGGCATTGACCGAATTCGCCACGCCGCCTGGCCCACCCCGGGTGTTGAGGCCCTTCTCGCACGCGATGACGACGACGATCACGCCGAACACCGCGGCCTTGACCATCGCCAGGTACAGATCACCCGAGGTCGCGAAGGAGGAGAAGGTCGCCATGTAGCTGCCCGGAGTCCCGTCCTGGACATAGACATTGAACAGGTAGCCGGCGAGAAACCCGACGAAACAGCTCACCGCGGTGAGCGCCATCGCGATCAGGATCCCGGCGGCCAGCCGCGGCACCACGAGCCTGCGCAGCACCGAGACCCCCATCACCTCCATGGCGTCGATCTCCTCGCGGATCTTGCGTGACCCGAGATCGGCGCACAGCGCCGAACCCACCGCCGCCGCCAGCAGAATCGCGGTGACCAGCGGCGCCGACTGCCGGATCACGGCCAGGCCACTCGCGGCGCCCGCCAGTGCAGTCGCCCCGACCTGTCCTGCCAGCAAACCGAACTGGATGGACAGGGTCGCGCTGATCGGCACCGCCACCGCCACCGTCGGCAGCAGCGAGGTCTTCACCATGAACATCGCCTGCCCGACGAATTCGTCGAAGGGAAAGCGCCGCCCCGCGATGTCGGTGACCAGGTACCGAAAGGCGTCCCGGCCGAGTTCGACCTGCCGTCCGACGGTCTGTAGCGAGGCGACAGGGTGTCGCCGGCTGTATTGCTTCGACCAAACTTTGATCTCGGTGACCGCTGATGCGCTGGGTTCCACTGCGAGCTCTCTTTCCGATGTCGACGTCGCGTCAGCCCGGTGTGGGCGCGGCGAGTTCGCGAAGGGAGGCCAGGAACAGTTCGTCCATGCGCGGGCTCAGTTCGCTCAGGGTGGCCGCGCCGGCATGACCGACGGAGCCGAAGACGCGTTCGAGGGCGTCGGCGGGCGTGGTGGCGCCGATGGACAGGCACAGGCACGCCACGCCTTCGGCGCGCAGTTCCTCGAGCGCCTTCGCGGCGTCGGCCTCGGCGTAGCGGCCCTCGTAGCCGTCGTCGTAGGGGCAGCCGTCCGACAGCACCACCAACAGCCGATTCTGTGTTCCCGCTTCCTTTTTGAGAATCTCGCCCGCGCCACGGATCCCCGCCCCGAGCCGGGTGTAGTTCGAGGGCGCGAGCTGATTGAGTCTGGCTCGACCGACAGCGCCGAAGCGCTGGTCGAAGGTCTTGATCGCCGGCAGGTACACCGCGTGGCGGCCTTCGGAGCGGAAGGCGTACACCGCGACGCGGTCACCGAGCTCTTCGAGCGTCACGGCCAGGGTGGCGGCCGCGCGCCGCTGGTGCTCGTGCACGGACAGGCCCTCCAGGTCGGCGTCGGTGGACGAGCCGGAGGCATCGAGCAGGATCATGACGCCGAGATTGCGTTCGAGCCTGCGGTGTTCGAGGTACACGTTCTCCGGCCGCGAGTAGCCCGAACGCAGATCGACGAAAAGGTCGATGAGCGCCTCGATATCGAGCTCGTCACCATCGGCTCGACCGCGCAGCACCTTCGGACCGAGCCCGACCCGAGCCAGCCGCCGCCGCAGCACGTCGTCTTCCGGTACGCGCGCTGCCGCGATATCGGTGGGAGCGGTCAGTGGGAAATCGACGACCCGGCACCAATCCGGCTTGTACCGGTTGTTGAACACGTCCCACTCGGGATGGAGCGCGCCGCCGATTCCGGCGGCAGCGCCCGGCTTGTCGGCGTCGGTGAACCTGATCCGGGTGGGCAGCGGCCGCGCTTCGGGCCCGACCATCCGCGCCCGCCGTACCGCGCTGACCGGTGCCTCGGTGCCGCCGGGCGAGTCACCGTCCGAACGCGAACTGCCCATGGCCTTGCGCAGGAATTCCATCGCCGATTTGCCGCTGAAGAGGGGATTCTCGAAGAGTTTGAGAATCTTGCTCTCGTCGGACTTCTCGACGCTGTCCTCGATCTCGTCATCGGCCTCGGGGATTTCGCTGAGGTCGAACTCCAGGCGCAGTTCGCGCTCGCTCGCTCGCCCGCCCGGACCGGGGTCCGAGGCCACCAACTGGGAGGGTTTGAGGGTGCCGAACCAGGCGGGTGGCTCCTCGACCGGCGTTTTCC
The DNA here is from genome assembly GCF_042794235.1 of Nocardia sp. NPDC056541. Taxonomy (NCBI): domain Bacteria; kingdom Bacillati; phylum Actinomycetota; class Actinomycetes; order Mycobacteriales; family Nocardiaceae; genus Nocardia; species Nocardia sp. NPDC056541. The sequence continues at coordinate 140,614 of NZ_JBHTUD010000005.1, read as the reverse complement.
CCTTGGCTGCCGCGAGCGAATCTGCGGCAGTCGTGGTCGCGGGGGTACCGCAGAGCCCGACCTCGGTGGCGAGCGGAAGTCGTTGGGCGAGTTCGGTGAGGACGCGACGGCCTTCGAGCGCCAGATAGCGACGAGCCGCCGTCGGACGCCCGCGCAAGGACCGCACCAACGCCGGATCCAGGCTCCCGGTGCCGAGCAGCGCGCTCTGTACGAGCACTTCGCGCCGCTGCTCGGCATCGGTCGCACCGCCGGACACGAACACGATCCGGCCGTTCGTATACGGGGTCCCGCCCGCCGGCAGTTCTGCGATACCCACAGACCTGCCGGCGAGATAGGTGGCCAGGAGCCTGAACCGCTCCGGCCCGTTCGGATCGTTGTCGATCATGGTCGTGGGAGGACAGCGTCGACGAGTTCGCCGAGGGCGGCGACGATATCCGCGTCATCCGAGAGCGCCTGCACCACAGCCGATTGCACGGCGGTACGCAGGGCCAATCCGCCCGCGACGAGGCCGCCGGCGAGGATCAGCATCCGGGTGGAGGACACCTCGCGCAGCGGCGAGTTGTCCAGGTTGCGGATGGCGCTGCCGACCGCGACCAATGCCCGCGCGGTCTCGGCGTCGACCCCGGCTTCGTGGGCGATCACCTCGCGCTCGATCTCGGGGGGCGGGAAGCCGAGTTCGATCGCGACGAAGCGCTGCCGAGTCGACTCCTTGAGGTTCTTCAGCACGCTCTGATAGCCGGGGTTGTAGGAGATCACCAGCTGAAACCCAGGTGCCGCGGGCAAGGTCACGCCGAGTCGGTCGACCGGAAGTTCGCGGCGGTGATCGGCGAGCGGGTGGATCACCACGGTGGTGTCCTGGCGCGCCTCCACGACCTCGTCCAGATAGAAGATGGCACCCGAGCGCACCGCCCGCGTCAACGGCCCGTCCACCCAGACCGTTTCGCCGCCCTTGAGCAGGAAACGTCCGACCAGATCCGCCGAGGTCATGTCCTCGTGTCCGGCGACGGTGATCAGTTCGCGGCCGAGTTCGGCGGCCATGGTTTCCACGAAGCGGGTTTTTCCGCAGCCCGTGGGCCCCTTGAGGAGAAGTGGGAGGCCGCCTACGGCCGCCGCCCGGAAGACCTCGACCTCGTCGCCGACCGCCCGATAGAACGGTGCACGCGGAACATCGAGTACAGCGCTGGATCGATTGGTCATGTCAGTTTCCTTTGTCGGTGTCGGCGAAGGGAATGATCTTCGGCAATTCCGCACCGTCCGGCAGGATGAGTTTCCCGGTCGAATCTATGTAGCCGCTGTTGCGGAAAGGGACCGGCAGATCGGGATGCGGGCAGAGCCGGTCGGTCCCCTCACCACAGATACCCATGTTGAAGTACGAGCGCTTCTGGATGTCCTCGGGCCAGGGATCGGTATGCAGGGCGAAGAACTGCGCGGGCAGGTTGTAGCCCACGAAGAAGAAGGTGCTGACGGCCGCGAAGATCGCCAGAAAACGCGTGAACTGTTGTTTGACGAATCCGCCCTGAATCTGGTCCAGGCCACGCTCGACAATGGTCCGTCCGCGGTCGTCGGTGAAATAGCGCAGCGAGCAGAGGCCGGCCTGAACACCGCCCCACATGAGCCCCTCGTACAGCGGCCACTGGTAATAGGTGCCGGCATTGATCGACCATGCCTGGAGTGCGCCGGGGTAGGTGAAAAGGCCCATCGGCATCAGGAACAGGCCTTCGATGACGAGATCGAAGAAGAATGTCCAGACGAGCAGCACACCGATCAGCGCACCGGTGCTGATATTCGGGAAGCGCTGCTTGGCCTTTCGCATCACCCAGCAGCCGAGAATCGTGCAGAGCAGCACGCCATAGGAATAGCCCGGTGCGTTCATCAGGATCGGCTCGGCCATCATGGCGCCCGGTTCGCCATAGGATTGCCAGCCCGGTACGTCCTGTACCCACGAGCCCCTGTTGAACATCCAGGTGTTGTAGGTACTCCACGTATTGAAGTAGTTGAGCAGGGGGTCCTGGAAGAACATCAGGCCGCAGGCCACGAACAGCATGCCGTCGAGCGTTATTCGCCGCTCACGCAGCCATGGCCGGATGATGAAGAAATACGCGCCGACCGGCAGGCCAAGCAGGATCACCGCGGTCCAGACGGTGAGAATCACCTTCATGAAAGTCGGCGGATCGCTCGGTCCGGTGGGGACGCGTTCGAAATTGGGTCCGGTGATCCAGCGCAGCCACACGTATATCTGAAGGGCGAGGATCAACCCGCCGAGGGTTGCCCAGATTTTCACCGCTTTGCTGGTGCCCTGAACTTTCGCGCCGAGGGCGGCCACGTTGCTGAGTGGCTCGGTGACGGTGGTTCCCTTTTTCGGCTCCGATGGTCCGCTCACAGCGCACCTCCTCGATGAATTGTGGTGGTCCGATGTGCGTCGATACGCTCGAAATTCGGAATGGAATCGGCGATGGCCATGGAAGTCGATGGGGGAGTCATCGATCACGCTCCTGAAGTATCTGTACAACCTGAAATATACCACTGAGAATCTCAGATACTGAGGAGTTTCTTGGATTCGTGCCATAATCGTTGACATGGCTGAGCGGTGGACCAGGGATCGGAGACTCGAGCGCACCAGGGGGCTGCTCCTGGAGGCCGCCGAAGAAGTATTTGCCGAAAAGGGCTTCGCGGCGGCGACACTCGACGACATCGCCCATACCGCCGGCTACACCAAGGGCGCGATCTACAAGCACTTCGCCACCAAGGAGGAATTGTTCCTCGGGGTGAACGACCGATACATGCAGCGCTACTTCGATACCTTCACCGAGGTATTGGCGGCGGCGTCGAAGGTGGGAGCCGAAGAGCTGGACCGAGTCGGCGAGCTGTGGCGTCGGCTCGGCGCCGATCGCGGCACCGAGCACGCCGCGCTGGGGATGGAATTCACCCTGTATCTGCTGCGTAACCCCGAGGTCAGGGAACGGGTCGCCGCCCGGCGGGAAGAGACGGTGGAAGCCTTGGGGCAGTTCATCATCGAGAATCTGGACCGGCTGGGAGCGACATCGCTGATTCCGCCGATGACGATGGCGAGGGTGCTCATCCACACGACGCCCTCCGTTGTGCTGGGCACCGAACTCGACAGCGTCGACCTCTACGGACCGATCCTCGAGATGTACATGTCCGCGATCAAGCTGCCCTGATCGCGAATCCCGGCCCCGGCCGCTCATGAGCTGCGGATCCCGCTCGGCGGGGCCATGGCTCGGGGGGAGAGGGGATTCGCCTGCAGCAGTGCGGAATTCGCCGGGGGGCGCATCGAGAGTGACACGGTGTCGAGGTAGCCCTCGAGGCCCTCGGCGCCGAACTCGCGGCCGATGCCGCTGTTCTTGACGCCGCCGAAAGGCGCCACGGGATCCATGCTGTAGGGCTCGTTGATGCCGACGGTGCCCGCGCGCACCCGGCGCGCGATCGCCGTGGCGCGTTCGATATCGGGTGACCACACCGAGCCCGAGAGCCCGTACTCGCTGTCGTTGGCGAGATGCAACGCGTGTTCGTCGTCGGCGTAGGCGATCACGCTCAGGACGGGACCGAAGATCTCCTCCTGTGCGATCCGCATGGAATTGTCCACGTCGGCGAACAAGGTGGGCCGGACGTACCAACCACGCTCGATGCCCTCGGGCAGGTCGCTGCCGCCGACGAGTAGGCGGGCTCCTTCGCGCTGCCCCAGGTCGATGTAGTCCCGAACGCGCTGCTGTTGACGGTGCGAGACCATCGGGCCGACTCGGGTCGCCGGATCGAACGGGTCACCGACGGTGAGGTTTTCGATCACACTCACCAACGCGTCGACGAATTCGTCGCGGCGATGCTGCGGGACGAGGACTCGGGTCTGGGCGACGCAGGCCTGGCCGCTGTTCATCAGCCCGGCCACCATCATGCCGGTGGCCACGGCAGAGGGATCGGCGTCATCGAGCACCACTGCGGCTGATTTGCCGCCGAGTTCGAGGCTGACCTTGCGCAGTGCCGCGCCGCAGACCTCGGCGACTTGTCTACCCGCCCCGGTGGATCCGGTGAACGAGACCTTGTCCACGCCCGGGTGCGCGACCAGGTGCCGGCCGACTTCGCGCCCGGCGGGCAGGATGCTGACCACCCCTGGTGGCAACCCGACCTGATCGAGCAGTTCGGCCATGTGATGCGCGTCCAACGCCGTCTCCGGCGACGGCTTGAGCACCACCGTGCACCCGGCGAGCAGTGCGGGAATCAGCTTGCCCACCATCAGGAACATCGGCATGTTCCAGGGGATGATCGCGGCCACGACCCCGACGGGTTCGTGGCCGACGACCACATCACGGCCGAGGAACCCGGCTCGGGTCTCACGCCACCGGTATTCGGCCGCGGTGTCGGCGAAAGCGCTCATCATGATCCCGGGCAGCTTGGCGTGCGCCGAGCGCGAGAAGGTGATCGGCGCACCCATTTCGGTGGTGATCAGCTGCGCGAGTTCGTCTTCGCGGGCGCGGTAGCACCGCACCAGCTCGCGGATGATCGCCACGCGCTCCTGCGGATCCGTGCGGGGCCACGGTCCGGTGTCGAACGCCGCGCGCGCGGCCGCGACCGCGCGATCGACATCGGCGGTCGTCGGGTCGGCGACCCGGGCGATGACCTGCTCGGTGTGCGGCGAGATCACCTCGACCGTCTGGTCGGTGGCTGGGTCGACCCAGCGACCGCCGATGTAGAGCTGCTGACGTGGCGACATTGCTACCTCGGATCTGATGCGCGTATTCGGACTGCGGTCGAACGGTTTTCGCCGATCAGGGCTTCTTGTAGACCCGGCCGTCCTTCATCACGAACCGAACGTCCTCGATGGTCGTGATGTCGGCGGTGGGGTCCCCGGGTACGGCGATGATGTCGGCCAGCAGCCCGGGCGCCAGCCGTCCTCGGTCGTCGACACCGATCAGTTCGGCGCTGGTGATCGTCGCCGCGCGCAGCGCCTGCGCCGGTGTCATGCCGCGGTCGACCAGCGCCCAGAGCTCTTTGGCGTTGTGGCCGTGCGGAACCGCGGGCGCGTCGGTGCCGCAGGCGATCTTGACGCCGGCGCGGATGGCCTTGCGCAGGGTCTCGCGCGCCCGTGGGAAGACCTCGGCGGCCTTCTTCTGGAGCGCGGGTGCGGCTTTGGAGACATCGAGCCCTTCGGAGAGGTAGCTCGTCGGCACCAGGAAGGTGCCCTGCTCGACCATCAGCGCGATGGTGTCGTCCTCGGCGAGGGAGCCGTGCTCGATGCAGTCGACCCCGGCGCGCAGGCAGGCGCGGATGCCCGCGTCGCCGTGGGCGTGCGCGGCCACGTGCACCCCGGCCCGATGCGCTTCGTCGACGATCGCGGCCAGTTCCTCGTCGGAGTACTGCTGCGCTCCGGCGACGGTGCCGTGCGACATCACCCCGCCCGATGCCGAGATCTTGATGACCTCGGCGCCGTATTTGATCTGGTAGCGCACGGATTCGCGGACCTGCGGCACGCCGTTGGCGCGGCCCTCCTCCACGGTGATCGGCATGATGTGCGGGGCCAGACGCTGAAACATCGTCGGATCGAGGTGACCGCCGGTCGGGGTGATGGCGTGCCCGGCCGACACGATGCGCGGGCCCTCCAGCCAGCCCTGTTCGATCGCGCGGTGCAGATCCACATCCAGTAGATAGCCGCCGGTCTTCACCATCAGGCCGAGGTTGCGGACGGTGGTGAATCCGGCGTGCAGGGTGACGCGGGCGTTCACCGAGGCCCGCAGTGTCCGATAGACCGGATCGTCCTGCACACCGTGCATCGGGTTGGGCAATCCCGAGGGATTGTCGGGCCCGCCGATGAGCAGGTTGACCTCCATGTCCATCAATCCGGGCAGCAGCGTGAGCGCACCGAGATCGATGACCTGCGCGTCGGCGGGCACCTCGACCGGGTTGATCGCGGTGATCCTGTTGTCGTCCACGACGATCACCGCCGGCGTGTGCCGCTGCCCGGTCTCGACGTCGACCCAGGCCGCGGCCCGCAACACGATGGACCGGCCGCTCACAGGGCGGGCTCGATCACGCAGGTCAACGACGCCGACCCGGTGTCCGGGATGCGCGGCTGTCGCCACACCTCGATGGGGAACGACACCTGAATCATCGAATACAGCAGGTACATCAGGTTTTTGGCGTCCTCGGGCATGTCGTCGATCGAGAACTTGTCGCAGTAGGTGAGCGCGTCCTCAGCTCGTGCGGCGATCGCGTCATAGAACCGCTGCATGTCGGGCATCGTGGAGCCCAAGCGCTGGTCGTAGCGTTGGGTTTCGTCAGCCAGACACCATTTCTCGGCGAACTGCTCGAGATCGGCGAATTCGATCGGCAGTAGCTGCGCGCTCATCGCTTGGCCTCCGTACGCTCGCGCTGATAGTCGCCGACCCAGTCCGCGGCGACCTTGTGCAGGTGCCGCAGCAGGATCTCCTGGTCGTTGAGCTGGAATGTCGTCACCGCGCGCGACTCGAGCATGAGCTGGGTCGCTTCCAGCGTCGAAGAGTCCTGCAGCCCATATTCTTTGAAGGTGACCGCCGCCATTTCGCGGGCGACGCGATCGCGGGGGGTACGGGCGGGCGTGAAGTACAGGTTGCCCTCGAAAATGTGGGTGTTGTGCGAGGTCGGCCAGTACTGGTAGGTGAGATACCAGCCGCCGGACCAGATGAGAATGGTGAAGTTCGGCCACAGCTGGAACGAATCCAGCCCCCATGGGTCACAGCCCGCGGGGTTGAGCCCGGCCGGCATCGCACCGAGATCGGGCACGTCCCAGGGGCCGAACAGGCCACTGCGGGTGATGTCCTCCATCGGTTTACGCATCGACGCGTCGAGTTCCCAGGTCACCACCCCGGAGGTGCTGACCAGCCGGTGCGGCCCGTCGAGCTGGTAGTGCGGTGCTTCGAATCCGGCCTGCTGGGCGGCCACGGAGAAATTGTCGGGCGTCTGCTTTCCGTGCAGAATCGGCGCGTGGTAGAACTCCTGGAACGCGTCCAGGTAGAGCTTCCAATTGGCGCCGACCTCGGCCCTGTAGGAATACCGTTCCGTCAGCGCGTCGAACGGGTATCCCTCGAGACCGGTCACCATCGGGCCGAGGAATTCACGCAGTGTCTGACGTGGTTGCGCGGCGAGATTGATGAAGATGAATCCCGACCAGACCTCACAGTGCACGCGCGCGAGCCCGAGGCTGTCCTTGTCCAGGTCGAAGAACTCGCTCTCCTGCTGCACGAAGGTCAGCGCGCCGTCGAGTCCGTAGCGCCAGCCGTGGTATTTGCAGGTGAACTGGCGGCAGGTGCCGGAGGTCTCCTCGCGGGGAAACTCGTTCCACACCAGCTTGTTTCCGCGATGCCGGCAGATATTGTGAAAGGCGTTGACACTGCCGTCGCGATCACGGACCAGGATGATCGAGGAGTGCGCGGCGTGGATCTCCTTGGTGAAATAGCTGCCGGTGCGTGGCAGCTGTTCGATGCGACCGACATTGAGCCAGGCGCGTTTGAAGATCGCGTCGCGCTCGAGTTCGAAGAACTCCGGCGAGATCGAGTCCTCGTAGGACATCGGCGCGGTGCCGAGTTCGGGGTAGTGCTGGGTCCAGCTACCCTCTGCGGGCTTGGGCCAACGAGCCATGATGTACTCCTGAAAAGACGGTATCGGTGGACTATTCGATCGGTTCTTCACCGAGCACCGTGGTGCGCAACATCTCTCGCGCGGAACCCGACGGGTAGGGCGCGGCGCGGTGGATGACACCGCGGTTGTCCCAGATCACCGTGTCCCCGACCGCCCAGGTGTGGCGGTAGACGCGGTCGGGTGCGGTGCAGCGGTTCAGCAGTCCGTCGAGCAGGGCCCGGCTCTCGTCGGCGGGCATTCCGACCACGTGATCGGTCGACGCGCCGAGAACCAGCGAGCGCCGTCCGGTTTTGTGTGTCCAGATCAGCGGGTGTTCCTTGATCGGACGTCGGCGCCACGCCACCAGCTGTTCGGGCGTCGGGTCCGCATTCACCCCGCGCTGCGACGCCTCGAGCGAATGCACCACGCGCAAGGACCGCAGCGACGTCTGCTCCTCGGTGGTCAAGTCGTCGAAAGCCTTGTAGGTGCTGGCGAATTCGGTCTCACCGCCGATGGCGGCGACGGCCTTGGCGGTGAGCACGGTCGCCATCTGCGGGTACGCGTCGTCTTCGGGCGTGCAGCCGTCGATATGCCAGTCGAAGGTCGCGCGCAGATAGCTCGCCGACGAGTTCTTGGTGGTGTCGAGACTGACCCGATAGATGCCCTCCACCGGATGGTGCCCGGGTGAGGTGTCCACCTGTCCGAGCGTGCGGCAGAACGCCACCTGGGTTTCGGGGTCTAGATGCAGGTCCCGGAAGACCAGCACTCCGTTCTCCTCGAGGGCCGACATCACGGTCGCGGCGACGCTGCTGTCGCTGAGCAATTGCTCGCGCCGAATGCCGATGACCTCGGCTCCGACGGCCTGGCCGAGTTTCTCGATGGTAATCGTCATGGTGGAGTTCCTTCGTGTCCTACGGCCAGGGAGCGCTGATGCGCGCGAGTTCGGCGTCGGCGCTGTCGACGGGCTTGGGTTGTTGGAAGATCTCGACGGCCATCGCGACCATGACCAGCGAATACACCAGGTGCAGCAGGTGTATCGCGTCCTCGGGCAATTCCTCGAGCGAGAACTTGTCGCAGTAGGACAGGGCGTCCTCGACGCGCGGGAAGCACGCGTCGTAGAAGTCGATCAATTCCTGCATGGGGCTGGCCAGGCGGCGGGCGTAGCGCTCGGCTTCGGTCGGCAGGCACCAGTCGACGGCGAACCGTTCGAGGTCGGCGAAGGCGGGCGGCAGCATGGTCGATGTCATCGCGCGTCCGCCCCGGCGAGATCGTGCCGGTAGACGTCGACCCAGTCGGCGACGGCCTTGTGGAAGTGGCGCACCAGGATTTCCTGATCGTTGACCGGGAAGTGGGTCAGGCCGGCGGTGCGATAGGCCGATTCCAGCGCGGTCTGGGTGCCGGTGAGCATGCCCGCGTCCTGGAGTGCGAACTCCTTGAAGACGACCGAGGCGACCTCGTGCTCGACCCTTTCGCGCACTGTGCGCGCGGGCTGAAAGCACAACATTCCCTCGAACCGATGGGAATTGTAGGAGGTCGGCCAATAGCGGTAGAGCAGATACCAGCCGCGGTAGATGAGGATCTCGATATTGGGGAAGATCTGGAAGTTGTCGATACCCCACGGCTCGATCCGGCCGGGATTCAAGCCCTTGGGCAGCTCGCCCAGCTCCGGCGACTCCCACGGGCCGACCAGGCCACTACGGGTCACCCGTTCGATCGGATACATGAACTCCGCCGGCAATGTCCAGCGTCGCGCGCCGCCGGTGGAGACCATCCGATGGGGGCCGTCGACCTGGAAATGCGCGCACTCGAAACCCTTGCCCGGGGTGCGCACCGCGCTGGGAACCTGCTGCGAGTGCAGCCCGGGCACGTGGTAGTACTCCTGGAACGCGTCGGCGAACAACTTCCAGTTACTCTGGTTGTCGGCGCTGAATTCATACCATTCGGTCATCTTGTCGAACGGGTAGCCATCCAGATCGGTGATCATCGGGCCGAGGAATTCTCGCAGTGTCTGCCGGGGCGTGGCGTCGAGGTTGACGAAGATGAAGCCGGCCCACACGTCGCAGTGCACCGGACTCAGGCCGAGCTGCGATTTATCGAGGTCGAAGAACTCGTTCTCCTGCTGGACGAAGCTCAGTGCCCCGTCGAGGCCGTAGCGCCAACCGTGATACTTGCAGGTGAACTGGCGGCATGTTCCCGAGGTCTCTTCTTTGGGAAATTCGTTCCAGACCAGCTTGTTTCCGCGATGGCGGCACACATTGTGAAACGCGTTGACGGCGCCGTCGCGGTCGCGCACCACGACAATCGACGCGCGCGCCACATCGAGTTCCTTGGTGAAGTAGCTCCCGGTCTTCGGCACTTGCTCTACCCGACCCACATTGAGCCAGGCGCGCTTGAAAATGGCCTCGCGCTCGAGTTCGAAGAATTCTGGCGACACCGAATCCTCGAACGACATCATCGACGTTCCGAGCTCGGGATAGTGCTGAGTCCAGGTGCCTTCGGGCGGTCTCGGCCATCGATGGGACGCGGCCGGTTCGTGGACGACTTTGCTCATGATCGTTCCTCCTGTTCGGGGTCCGGTTGCAGGGCAACGCTGTTGAACACCATCGCCAGGCACAGATAGGAGCCGGCGACGAACAGCAGCTCGATCAGCTGCCGACTGTCGAAATGGAGTTCGAGCTGGGCCCAGACGGCGTCGTCGACGCGATGTCGATCCAGCAGTTGGTCGGTCATCGCCAGCAGTGCGCGCTGCACCGGCGACCACACCGGTGCCTGCGGTCCGTAGCGCACCGCCTCGATCTGCTCCGAGTCGACGCCGAGCGACGTGGCGATCCGAACATGCTGTGCCCATTCGTAATCCGACTCGCTGCGCCAGGCGACCCGCAGGATCACCAGTTCGCGCTCACGCGGGTCCACGGTGGGACGCTCGATCAGCAGACCGTTGTAGGCCAACCACGCACCGGCCAGTTCGGGGTGATGGGCCAGCACGCCGAGGACGCCCGGCATCGCCGGGGCATCGGGTGCTCCAGAGAGGTACCGATCGGCCGATTTCACGTGTCCGCGCAACATCGCGCGTGTCTTCTCGTCCCACTCCCGGACCGGCAGGGGCACCAGTCGAGCAGCGGCGGACAGGTTCATATCACCGACCCGCCGTTCACGCCGAGGACCTGCCCGGTGATGTAGCCGGCTTGCTCCGAGCACAGGAAGACGCACGCGGCGGCGATGTCCTCGCCGGTTCCCAAGTGCCCGACCGGGATTGCCGCGGCCATCACGGCGCTCGCGGGCAGATGGCCCGCCGCCTGCGACTGGCGCGACATGGGCGTATCGATGCCCGAGGGCGGAATCGTATTGACCGTGATACCGGCGGCGGCGTACTCGCGCGCCAAGGCCTTGGTCATCGCAAGGACAGCGCCTTTGGACGCGGTGTAGTGCACCATGCCCGGCGAGCCGCGCTGCGCACTCGACGACGAGATCGTCACGATACGACCCCATCCGGCCGCGACCATGTCCGGCACAACGGCTTGCGCGCAGTGGAACACCCCGTTCAGGTTCACGTCGACAACGCGGTTCCACGCCTGTGGCGTGATGTCGGTGAACGGCGCGAAATCGACGGAACCCGCACTGGTGACGAGGATTTCGATCGCGCCGAACTCGACCCGGACCTTGCCGATCGCCTCCCGGACCGCGTCGCGATCGGTGACATCGACCGCGCAGGCCATCGCCGTCGCGCCGGTCGCGCGCAACTGTTCGGCGACTCGCTGCGCGGCCGCGCCGTCCACATCGAGGACCGCGACCCGATGTCCGGCAGCGGCGAACGCCACGCAGATCGACAGGCCCATACCGGAGGCGCCGCCGGTGACCACCGCAACCCGAGCTGGTGACCGGCCGCCTACCGCCGCCGAGGCCGTTGTGGCTGTGTTGCTCATATCCGTGTTCCTCTGCTCGTCGGCAAGGTGGGCCGTCGCCGGATCCCAGTGCGGGATGGCGCCGTGGTCGGCGCGGGGGAGGCACATCCTCCAGGGATGGGGTGGGTCGCGATGGACCAGCCGTCGGTGGGCTGCAGGAAAGGCCGAGAAGGCTCGTTCCTTTATTAATCGAGTGCTCAATTTGAGCGAGTGATTAAGATATACGTGACGGCGCTCACCACTGTCAAGAGTCCGATTCGTGAACCGGCCTTGTCAGCGATCGCGGCCCCGCACGGCCGTAAACTGGTGAACCCCAACACCGCTGGGCGCTGTCTGACCATGAACCGCGATCCACGCGACAGACCACAGCGCCTGTCGCACGACAGACAGGTCTCCATGTGAAGCCCGAGCACAGCTCTGACGCCGAGAACTCCACATCCCGCTCCGCGCTGCTGGACGCGGCCGAGCGCATCATGCTGGAGGAGGGCTACGCCGCCGTCAGTTCCCGGCGTCTCGGTACCAGGGCCGGGGTGAATCCCGCGCTCGTCTACTACTACTTCGGCAACATGGACAACTTGTTCGTCGAACTGTTCCGGCGAGGAGCCGACCGTAGCTACGAACGTCAGCTACGGGCACTGGAATCGGCCCAGCCGCTCTGGGCGCTGTGGGACTCCATTCACGACCAGTCGCACACCGCACTGACCATGGAATTCGTCGCGCTGGCAAACCACCGGAAGGCGATCCGGGCCGAGATCGCCGATTCCTCGCGCCGATTCCGCTCGCTTCAACTCGACGCCGTGGCCGAGATCCTCGCCGGCTACGGCGCGAGCGCGGCCGGCTACACGCCCGGCGCCCTGGTGTTGCTGATGTCGAGTATCTCCCGCTTCCTGCGGATGGAGGAAGCCTTCGACGTCGACACCGGCCACGCGGACGTCGTCGATCTCATCGAGTCGTTCCTGCGTGAAGTCGAGGGGGAGCGGCGCGACCGGGTGCGCTGAACCGATTCGCCGGATTCCGTTTCCCGGCGCTTCTCGAGTGGTACCGTCTGCGACCAGTAACACGGTTACTACTCGAGAAAGGCGCCTCTGATCGGGGCGACGACAGCACTCATGATCACTTTTTCTGCCCGTGCGCATCGGCGCGCCGGACTGATACTGGCCGCCGCGCTCCTGGTGTCGATGGGCGCGGTGACCGCGCATTCTGCGCCGCCCGCGACCCGCGCCGACTGCCTGCCCGGCTCGGCCCCTGAATCCGGGCTACAGGGTGACGTTCCCGCCGCCGACCGTGACAGCGGTCGTTCTCGGGACGGATTCCGGTGCAACATCCGGCTACTCGGTGCCGCGGGCGGCCGGGGCGGTGGCATCACCTCGGTGACCTTCGACCACTGCGCCTACGTCGGCACATTCTTTCCCGGTGACCTACTCGGACCCGACGCCGGCGTGCAGGTCATCGATGTACGCGACCCGGCCGCACCCGTGCACACCGCCACACTGACCGAGCCCGCGATGCTGGCGGGAACCTGGGAGAGTTTGAAGGTCAACAAGGCTCGCAAACTGCTGGTCGGCGCGGGCGTGCCCTTCCTGACCGGCGCGGGTCTGCTGTCGGTGTACGACATCAGCGACTGCGCGCATCCGCGCCTGCTCAACCAGGGCACCGGGACCGATCTGTCCTTGCCGCTGCCGATCACCGCTCATGAGGGCGGTTTCTCTCCGGACGGTCGTACCTATTGGAGCTCGGGTACAGCGCCCGGCCTGCTCAGCGCGGTCGACCTGACCGACCCGGCGAATCCGCGAGTGGTGTGGCAGGGCCTGCCCGGGCTGTCCATGCACGGGGTCGGCGTCTCCCCGGATGGCAACCGCCTCTACCTGGCGAACAACCTCGGCGGGATGAAGATCCTCGACATCAGCGCGGTCCAGCGGCGTGACCTCGCACCGCAGGTGCCCGAGCTCGCCGATCTGACCTGGTCGGACGGCTGGGCGACACAGCACACCGTTCCGGTGACATACGGGGGAGTGCCCCATGTGTTCGCCGTCGACGAAGCCGGGTCCGGTGGGGTGAAACTCATCGATGTCTCCGACGAGCGGCATCCGCGGATCTCCGGCTCGATCAAGCTCGAGATCAACCAGCCCGAACACCAGGACTCGCTGCTCGCTTCAGCCGGCGGTGGGTCGCTGTTCTCCTACGACGCGCACTACTGCGCGGCCGACCGGCCCGTCGATCCCACGGCATTGGCCTGCGGCTGGACCTCGTCGGGAATCCGCGTCTTCGACGTGCGTGATCCCGGAAAGGTCAGCGAGATCGGTTATTTCAACCCGCCCGCCCGCACCGGAGAACATTTCGCGCTGTCGAACTCATCGCACGCGCTGGCCTCGATCATCGGTCTGCCGCTACTGTCGGCGCCCTCTGTCGCGCAGGCGATCCTGCGGGGCGAATTCGATCCGGAGCAGGCGCTGAGCGCACGGACCGGCGCGGCCGTCGGGGACCTGTCGACCGACTGGTGCTTCTCGCCGCCGGAATGGCGCGGAAATCAGCTCTGGACCACCTGCGCCGACAATGGATTTCTGGCGCTCGAACTCTCGCCGCAGGTCTACACCCCGCCGTCCGACCAGAACTCGACCACCGGATCATGATCAGGCGCAGCGGATTCCGCTTCGCCGCGTTCGGTGCGCTCGCCCTGCTGCTGCTCGCGATGGGCGCGGCGCTGCGGCCCGTGCTGCCCGCCGGCGCCACCGCACCGGCGGTTCTGAGCGAAACCGAGGTCGGTTTCGTTCAGGACATGGTGGCCCATCACGGCCAGGCACTGGTGCTCACCCAGCGGCTCGACGCCGACGCTGATCCGTTCGTCGTCGGTCTGGCCCGGCAGATCGCCGACAGCCAGCGCACCGAACTGGGCATGCTGCTCGGTTGGCTCCGCTTGGCCGGCGCACCGGTTGTCAATCCGCGCCGGATGGCGTGGATGCCGAATGGCGAACAGTCACACGGGCATTCGGGCACCGAGACGGACCGGACGATGCCGGGGACTGCCTCGGCCGCCGAACTGGACGAGCTTTCCGTCGCGCGCGGAACACAGGCCGAGATCATTTTCCTGCGGCTGATGCGGCGCCATCACGCCGGTGGGGTCGAGATGGCCGCCGCTGCCGATGCGCTGCTCACCGGAGGCGAGGTCGACCGCTCGGCCCGCGAGATGGTGCGCACCCAGGGGCAGGAAATCGGGCTGATGTCCCTCCTGCTGAACCGGCGCGGGGTCTGACCCGTGCCCGGACAACGACACGATGAAGGTACCGCTATGTCTACGATGACCCGCCGTTCCCTGTTCAGTGGTGCCGCCGCCGCGGGCTTACTGCTCGCATCGTCGCGTGCCGCCGCCGCGGAGAACGGGCCAGCCGCCCGCACCGGTGGTGTCCCGCTGACCAGGGAGGAACGCAGGGTGGTGGTGATCGGCTCCGGCTTCGGCGGCGGCGTCACCGCGCTACGACTGGCCCAGGCCGGGGTGCCGGTGCTGATGCTCGAGCGCGGGAAGCGCTGGGTCACCGGGCCGAACGCGGAGACCTTCCCGCATGCCACCCAGCCCGACAAGCGGTTGCTCTGGCATCGCTCCAGTCCGACGCTGTTCGGTACGCCACTGCTGTTCGAGCCCTACACCGGACTGGTCGAAGCTGTCTCGGGCAGCGGGATGACGGCGCTGTGCGCGGCCGGTCTCGGTGGCGGATCACTGGTGTATCAGGGCATGTCGCTCCAGCCGACCCGCGAGGTGTTCGAAACGCACTTCCCGGCCGGGCTGAATTGGCAGCAGATGGATCAGGTGTACTACCCCCGCGTCGCGCGCATGCTCGGCCTCGCGACCGCGCCGGACGAGCTGGTCGACAGCGCGCCCTACGCGGCCGCACGGGTCTTCGCCGATCGGGTGCGCGGGGCCGGGATGCCGCTGTCGAAGATCCCGATGCCGATCGACTGGAACTACGCGCTGGCCGAATTGCGTGGGGAGATGAAACCGTCCTACACCAACGGCGACGGTGCGATGGGCGTGAACAACGGCGGCAAGAACACCGTCGACGTCACCTATGTCGCGGCCGCCGAGGCAACCGGGAAGGTGGAGGTGCAGACCCTGCACGAGGTCACCGACATCGAGCGGGCGCCCGACGGTCGCTGGGTGGTGCGGGTCGACCGTCTCGACACCGCGGGCGTTGTTCAGGAGAACAAGATCATCACCACGGGCACCCTGGTGCTCGCAGCGGGCAGCCTCAACACCACCCGTCTGCTGGTGCGGGCCGGCGCCACGGGCGCGATCCCGGATCTGCCGGACGAACTGGGCAAGGGCTGGGGCACCAATGCCGACCGCATCTATGTCTGGCGCGATCCGGCGGCGGGTTTCGGTACCGCGCAGGGCGGTCCGGTCGTCTACGGCAGCAAGAACTGGGACGATCCGCACTCGGCGTTCACGGTGATCCAGGCGTCGCTGCCGCCGCTGTCGATGGACGCGGGCAGCACCATGCTGGTCGGCTACGGCGTGAGCGAGAGCCGCGGCGAATTCGTCTACGACACGGGCTCGGATGTCGCGACGCTGCGCTGGCCCTCCGACGGCGACCAGGCTATCCAGGTGGGCCACATCGACCCCGCCGTGCGGCGGATCGCGGGACCGGGCGCGCAGGTGCTCGACACCAACGCGGTCTTCCCGTCCACCTGGCACCCGCTCGGCGGCGCGAACATGGACAGCGTGTGCGATCTGGACGGTCGGGTGCGCGGTCAGCGCGGCCTCTACGTGCTCGACGGCGCCCTCATGCCCGGCAACACCGCGGCCTGCAACCCGTCCATGACCATCGCCGCGATCGCCGAACGCGCGGTGGATGTCCTGGTGCGCACCGATGTGGGTGTCGTGATCTGAGCAAGGGACGCGAACGAGAACGGGCGGGCGGTGTCGTATCGACCCGCCCGCCCGTCGTTCGCGAGGCTACGGTGCTGGAAGTAGTTGCTCGCCATAGACTTCGAGGCAGCGCAGCGCCAGCTCGAGGTGGACCCGTCGGCTCTCGATCGGATGACCCAACCGGCGCTCCGCCTGCTTGAGCCGGTACCGGACGGTATTGCCGTGCACACCGAGCCGGCTCGCGGCCGCATCGATAGTGCCTCCGGCACAGAGGAATTCGAACACGGTGTCGCGGAGACGGGCGCCTTGCTCGCTCCGATCGGCGAGTTGCCCGAGTTCGCGTTCGATGAGCGCGCGCACGGACTCGATGTCTCCGTCGCCGGTGAGCAGGCAGACCAGGTCGATGTCCTGGTAGGCGGTGACCGCGCCGGAATTCTGTGCGCTGGTCGCGATCCGCTGAGCGGCACAGGCTTCCAGATGGCTTCGCCGAAAGCCCGCCACACCGGGGCGGGGGGTGCCGAGCGCGAGGTGAAGGTGTGCGCTCGGCGGCGGCGCCACCGCGGCGATGTCCGGGAGATGCGACGTCGCGATCCAGGCCCACAAACCGTGGACGCCGCTGCTGATCAGGAGCGGAGGGGGCGCCCCGAGTGCGCGCGCGATCTGGGCCGCGTAGTCACGCAGCAGACCGGTGGCGTATCGAGCCGGCACCTCGGGGTCGGTCCAGAGAACAAGCGCGACATGGACGTTGTCCATCGAGTGTGCGAGTTTGTCGGGCGAATCGGCCGGTGGTGCCGGTTCCCCGCGCAAGATGGCCTGCACGATCTCTGTGCGCTGGGCATCGGAATTGCGGGTGTGGTGCTCACGCTCGTCCATGTAGGCGGCGACGATGCCGTCGAGGCAGGTATCGAGCCACAGGGTGCTGTGCTCCCAGAAGATGACCAGGACAGCCCCGCGCAGTTCGGGATCGGGGATCTGCTGGTGCAGCACCTGGGTGATGTATCGCCACAACCCCCGCTGCGCGGCGCGGTAGGTCTTGAGCAGCATGTCCACTCCGTAGCCGCGGCGGGCCACGGTCCGCGCGCCGTTCACTGCCTCGGCGGGTGGCCGCGCCTCGAACTGCGTGCGCCCGATCACCGCGAGGAAGCCCAACCAGTGGGCTCTGGTGGCCGCCCGGACTTCTCGATGGACTTCGACGTCGGCGAGGTAGTGCGGGAAGGTCTCCTGGATCGCGGAGTCGACGGCGGACAGGATCGGCTCGGACTCGGCCTCGGATCGCATCCGCAGTGCGAAAGCCGTGAGCCATTCGAAGGCCGGCGCCGTGTCCTCCGCGGACGCGGGCATCGGCTCGCGGACGTGGCGTTGCGTGCGCGGGATCGCCGTCTTCACCGCACGGTCAGGTGGTGGTCGCGCCGGGTCGGCCGCGCGCGGCGCCCGGATGTGCTGTCGGAGGGAGCGGAAGCCGGCATAGGTGCACCTTAGCGCAACCGGACTGTTGTGTCCGGATGTTTCCCGGTCCGCGATGGAAGGCGGGTAGAGATTGTGGGGGCGTACCAATCGCGCATTCGCGGTTGGAACGGCGGACAAATGTCTGACATTCGTTTGGTAAGGCAGGGTTTCGCTGCTAGATTCGAATAGGTCAACGCCGGGCCGCGTATGAATTCCGTACAGTGTGGTGCCGGAAGCTGTCTGGCGTCGGCTCAATTCTTCGAATTGTTGATTCAACAATTCTTCAGGTGATGGGCGCGCGTCGACGGGGCTCGGGCGCGCGCATCGACACCAGCGTCCGGCGCCGTTCGGTGCCGGACGGGATCGGCCGATGGGTAACGTTGGCCGGATGAGCTCGCCGCGCCGTACCAACAGGGGACCTGCTGCCGCCGCGGAGAATCGTCTCGCCCTGCTCGTCGCGGCGAAGGCCGCATTCGCCGAACACGGCCTGGACGTTCCGCTGAACCTGATCGCGCGGACGGCGGGCGTCGGTCAAGGCAGCCTGTACCGGCACTTTCCGAACCGAGAGGCGATCATCCTCGCGGTCTTCGAGGAAAATCTCGGCCAGCTGGAGTCGATGGTCGCCAATGTCGACTCGACGCTGGACGAGCTGCTGGCGGAGATCTTCGACCAAATCGTCGAGGTTGCTGTGCTGTTCGATCTGTTCCGTGTCGCGGACAGCAGCGACCCGCGCCTGGTGGGCATCATCGCCCGCCTGTACGCCTTGCTCGACGAGAAACTCGCCGACGACAGCCGTCGTGGCAGTGTGCGCCGGGGCGTCACCGCCGAGGAGATCTTCCTCGCCGTGGGAATGCTGGGTGCGCTGCTGAACAAGACGCCGGAATGTGAACGGGCATCGGTGGCGGGCAAATGCCGGGGCCTGTTGCTGCACGCCCTGTGTGACTAGAACTCGAGTACTTGACGGAGCGGGGCCATTTCGTCAACAATACGTTCCAGCAACCGGATACTCGTGTCCGGTTGTGGTCGGGAATTCGTGTCGATCCCGTACTCGGCCTCGTTCGAATGGCTGCTGGATTTCATCCGGTGGCGGTATCAGATTTCAGGGGAAATTCTTGAAGAATGCACGCTCGGTCGCCCCGATGATGTCGGCGATCGCCGCGCTGTCGGTCGCGTTCGCCTCGACCACAGTGTTCGCGCCACCGGTCTCTGCGGCATCGGACCCGTTCTACAGCTACCGCGACGACACGCCGCTGGCCGACCTCGCGCCCGGAGCTGTCCTCGACAGCCGGACCACGACCTATCACCTCGTCGGCATCCCCACGCCGATCACCGCGGTGCAATTGCTGTACCGGACCACCGATGCCCGGTATCGGCCGAGTGCCAACGTCACCTCGATCCTGATCCCGCCCGGTGGAGTGGATCCGACTCGGGCGGTCGCTTACCAGTCCTTCTATGACTCGCTCGACCCGGAGCACGGACCCTCACGTTCGATCGCCGGTGACGTCAGCTTCGGCGGTATGGTGCTGACCTCGGAGGCCGCGGTGATCGCGGACCTGCTCGCGCGCGGCTACACGGTGATCATCGCCGATACCGAAGGGCAGCAAGCGAATTTCGCGGCGGGGCCCGAGTACGGCATGAACACACTCGACTCGATCCGCGCGGCGGTCCGTTCGGAGGCCACCGGGCTCACGGCGCAGACACGGATCGGTCTGGTCGGCTATTCCGGCGGCGCGATCGCGACCGACTGGGCCGCGGCGCTGGCGCCGGACTACGCCCCCGACGTGAACGCCGCGCTCGTCGGCGCGACCCAGGGCGGTCTGCTGGTCAATCCCGCGCACAACCTGCGCTACGTCAGCGGCAGCGTCGGCTGGTCCGGTGTCGCCGCGATGGCGGTCATCGGTGTCGCCCGCTCCTATGACCTCGATTTCTCGCCCTACCTGAGTGCGTACGGCGCGCAGGTCGTCGCCGCACTGCGGTCCGCGTCGATCGCCAACGTGCTGTTCCAGTATCCCGGCCTGTCGTGGCAGCAGATGGTCAAGCCCGAGTACGCCGACCCCAATAGTGTTGCGCCCCTGGTGGAAGCGGTCGAGAAGGTCAACCTCGCGAACGCGCCGACCCCGACCATCCCGCTCTACATCGCCCAGGGCGCCAACGGGGTCATGGAAGGTACGGACGGGAGCAAGCCGACAGTCGGCGCCGGTGACGGCGTCATGGTCGCCGGAGATGTCCGTAGCCTCGCCCGCCGGTACTGCGCGGACGGCAACCCCTTCGTCGAATACCGGCAATACGACGAGCTCAGCCACATCCCGACCTTGGCTGCGTGGAGTGTCGGCGCTGTCTCGTGGATCGATGCGCGCTTCGCCGGCGAGGCCGCTGGATCGAGTTGCGGCACGATTCCCGAGGGCAACTCGCTGACATCGGATCTGTGATGTCGTGCTGCCGGTCCCGGCGATCGGCAGCACAGCCGGGTGGACTGCGTCGACGGTGGTGCGAATGATGGTGGCGCGCAGGCGGGATTCAGGACGCCGGAGGAGTCTCGGCGCGCGCCGCGAGGAAGTCGTCGACGATCCGAGCGCAATCCTGCGGGGTCGATGCGCGTAGACCGATGAGCTTCGCGAAAACGAGTGGCCCGACCAATTGCGACAGTACGAAGTACGTGTCGAATTCGCCCAGTTGCCGGTGGGCCTCGGGGGTATCGAGCACCTGGTCGAACGGCACCCGATAGTGGTCGATGATGCGCTGGCGCAGCGAGCTGACGGCCGCGTTGTCGGCGTTGTGGTCCGAGCCGGTCGCCAGCCACGCCAAGGTCGACACCTGCAGTGGCGTGTCTCGAATCGCCTCGGCCTGGCGTTCCAGCAGAGCGACTAGGCGGTCGCGCAGCGGGCCTTCGGGCGGGGTCTCCAGGGCCGACGGCAGCAGCCGTTCGATGGTGGCGGCGCGTAGCTGAATCGCGTTGTCGAAATGCCGGTACAGGGTGGTTCTGGCGACCTTGGACAACCTGGTCACGCCCTCGACGGTGACCGCTTCCACGCCGCCGTCCTGGAGGAGCGCGGAGGCCGCGTCGAGTAGCCGGGCGCGTGAGCGCACCCGGCGTGGGTCGACCTCGGCGGCGTCAGTTCCGCTCATATCGTCCAGTATTCCTCTGCCGGTGGACCTTTCCCACGGTCTACCTCCCGTCAGATACTTATGCTACACATAGTAGCGAAGCGATACTGACAGTAGCGGAGGCCCGATGGTTCCCCCCGGACGCGACCGATTGTCCGCGGCCCAGCGTTGGCTGCTCACCTTGTCCTGTCTCGCGGTAGTTCTCGTCACGTCGTCGATGGCCGCGCTGTATACGGCGTTGCCGGAGATCGCGGCCGACACCGGGGCGAGCCAGGCCGAACTCACCTGGATTGTCGACGGCTACACGCTGGCGCTGGCCTGCCTCGTCCTGCCAGGGGGTGCGATCGGTGACAGGTACGGCAGGCGCGTCGTTCTCGTCACGGGGCTCGTCATCTTCTCGTTCGCTTCAGCGGCTCCCTTGTTGCTCGACAGCCCGACGTGGCTGATCGTCGCGCGGGTCGTGACAGGAGTCGGCGCGGCGCTGGTGATGCCGTCCACGCTGTCGTTGCTGACCGCCGGATTTCCGGAGGAACGGCGGAGCAGCGCGGTCGGATTGTGGGCCGGTGTCGCGGGCGTCGGCGCGATCCTCGGCATCCTCGGTTCGGGCGTTCTGATCGAAAATTGGTCTTGGGCTGCGATCTTCGCCGGGATGGCGGTCGCGGGCGCGATGCTCGCGGTGGCAGCCTTCACACTGCCCGAGTCGGTGGACACCTCGAGGTCCGCGATGGACCCGCTCGGTGCGGTCACCAGCGCCGTGGCGATCGGTGCGATCGTGGTCGCGGCGATCGAGGTGCCCGTACGCGGCTGGCTCGATCCGATAGTGATCGGCGCGACCGCTGTAGGGCTGACCGTGGCAACAGCTTTCGTCGCTATCGAACGACGGGTCGCGCACCCGTTGATCGATATCCGGCTCTTCGCGCACCGGGGCTTCGGCAGCGGCACCGCGATAGTGACGGTGCAGTTCCTGGTCACCTTCGGCCTGTTCATGCTGGTCGTGCAGTACTTTCAGCTGATTCTGGGCTACCGTCCGCTGATGTCGGCACTCGCGCTCGCTCCCATGGGCATCCCGATGGTGGTGATCTCCGTGATCGCGCCCAGGGTGGCGGAACGGGTTGGCCTGCGAATCCCCGCCTCTGCCGGTTTGCTGGCGATCGGGGTCGCGATGCTCATGATCGCGCAAGTAGATTCGCACACTTCCTATGGGGACCTCCTCGGCCCGTTGCTGCTGATGAGCGCGGGGATCGGTTTGTCCACCGCGCCGGCGACAGCGGCGATCGTCGACGGCACCCCCGTGCAGAAGCACGGTGTAGCCGCGGCGGTCAACGATGCCGCCCGTGAAATCGGTGCCGCCATCGGCATCGCGATCGCGGGCAGCGTGCTCGCGGCGGGTTACGGCGAGCGCATCGCCCCCGCCCTGCCCAGCCTCCCCGAGGCCGCGCGTGAACCGGTCGGTGACTCGCTCGCGGCCGCGCTCGAGGTGGTGGAGCGCGTGGGCCCGCCCGCGCAGCAGCTCGGCGATTTCGCGAAGTCCGCGTTCATCCACGGCATGCAGGAGTCCGCGACCGTGCTGGGATTCCTGACCATCGGGGCGGCCGTACTCATCGCCGTGTGGGCGCCGGGCAGACGCCGCACCGACAAGACAGCCGAAACCGTGGCCTCGCGCGGATAGGTCACGGCGAGAACGATCTCCGCGTTCGGTCGTGGTGGTACGAAAGGTGCCGGGCGCCCGGTGGGTGTAGGACGATGAGGGCGTGAATGCTCCTGCGCCCGGGCCTGTTTTCGATGTCATCGCCGTGTTGAACGGTGCGGTGGACCTGCGGTCCTATCCGCGTCGCAACCTGGTGCTGAGCTCACCGCAGACCGGCGGCTTTGTGTTCGGTTCGGCCGCGTATCAGCGCGCGATCTTCGAACCTGTCGTGCACCTGCTCAACGGTGTCGAGATGCTCGAATCGCAGGGGTGGCAACTGGTCAGCGTGGTCGAGCGCAACATCGACAACGTCTACTACACGCTCGCCTTCATGCGCCGGATCTGAGGCGGATCCAGCCACGACGGTCGCCTGACATCGCTGTGGCCGGTGAGCTCGAGGCGAGCCGACCGGTCCATCACGCCCTGGCGAGACGATCATTCAGGGAGGGGTTCCGGCTCGCCGATGTGGCTCATGATCACCACGGCCTGCCTCAGCAGGGTGGCCTGCTCGTCGGAGAGCTTGCTCAACTGCCCGGCGAGCCAGGCATCACGAGCCGAGACTTTGTCGGTCAGCAGTGACCGGCCCGATCGCGAGGCCGCGACGACGACCTGCCTGCCGTCGGACGGGTGGGGTCTGCGCTCGATCAGTCCCAGCGCCGCCAACGCGTTGATCGTGCGCGTCATCGATGGCGGCCGCACTCCTTCTTTGACGGCGAGCGCGCCCGAGGACATGGCGCCGTCGCGGACGAGGGTGGTGAGCGCTGAGCGTTGGACCAACGAGATCGGCTGGTCGGTGTGATGCAGGCGCAGGAGGCGATCGAGTCTCACAGTCAGTAAGGACAGCGCCCCGGCCACAGCCGCGGTATTCGAGTTCGGTGACACAATCATGAACTTTACGAACAAAAATGCCCGCTGTCCCGGCCGGGGACAGTCCTCAGCCGGGCGGGACAGCCTGCCGAAGCAGCTGCGCCAGTTCAGGACAGCCAATCGTCGAGGTGGGGGAGCTCGGTGGCCACAGTGCCGGTGAAGCGAGGTGGGCGCTTCTGGAGGAAGGACATGATGCCTTCGCGGAGGTCGGCACTGGAGAAAGCGTAGGAGATGAGGCGGGCGTCGAGTGCGAAGACGTCGTCGGGGGTCTTGTCGCCGGACATGGCGACCAGCCCGCGACGGATGGCGGCTACGGAGACGGGGGCGACCTGGGTTGTCAGTTCCGCGGCAAGGGCCCGAGCGGCGGGCAGGAGGTCTTCGGGGGCGTGCAGGCTGGTGACCAGGCCTGCGGCGAGGGCCTCGTCGGCGCCGAAAACGCGGCCGGTGATCATCCACTCCTTGGCTTTGGCCAGGCTGACGATGCGCGGCAGGAACCAGAGCGAACCACCCTCGGGGAACAGGCCCCGGCGGGCGAAGACGAAACCGAAGCGAGAATCGGTTGCGGCAAGGCGGAAGTCGGCGGCGAGGGTCATGGAGAGGCCGACACCGATGGCGGCGCCCTGCATGGCGACGATGACGGGTTTGTTCAGGTCGGTCATCGGGCGCACGACCCGGGTGGACCATTCGACCCAGTCGGGATCGGTGACGTCCTCCTCGGATCCGTCCGCTGTGAGATCCATGCCGACGCAGAAGTCACGTCCCTCGGCGGCGAAGATCACCGCGCGAACGGCGTCGTCGCGGTCGGCTTCGGTGAAGGCAGCGCCGAGTTCGTCGGCCATCGCGGTGGTGAAGCCGTTGCGCGCCTCGGGACGGTTCAGCGTGATGGTGGCGACAGCCGCATCAACGCTGTAAATGATGGTTTTGTAGGACAATTCGACTCCTCGGTTCAGCGTTTGCCGGATGCGGCGGACACGAGCAGCTCGACCATGGCGGTGGCCTTGCCGGACTGTGGCGGGTCGCCGGTGATGATGTCGCTCCAGACGAAAGCTTCGCCGACGCGCACGATCGCGTAGGCGAGATCGCGGACTTCGATACGCGGATCCAGATCGGGCAGGTCGGTCAGTCGTGAGGCGACCCAGTCGATCATTCGGCCCTGGACGACGGAGTATCCGGAAGTCAGTACGCGCAAGCCGTATTCCGGGTCGTCGGCGACGAATCGGGTCAGCGGTTCGAAGGTGCGGACCGTATCCGCGAGGGTGCCGAAGTGGCGGACGAAGCGTCCGGCGGGATCCTCGGACACACTCGCGCCACGTGCCTCGACGCGACCGATCGCCTCCGCGATGATCCGCCACACCACTTCACCGATGACGACTTCCCGGCTTCCCCACCAGCGATACAGCGTGGCGCGGCCGATCCCGGATGTCCGGGCCAGCTGTTGCATATCGATTCGGCGGCCCTCGAGGAACCACCGGCGCGCGAGGTCGACAACATCCTCGCGCGCCGGTTTCGCAGGTGTGCTCGAGGCCGGGTCCTCCGGTTGCGGCGACGAACTTTCGCCGCTGGTCACGACTATGGCCTCGTCAGCTCGGCGTAGCGAGCGAGGTGGTGGTCGGTGGATCCGAATTCGTGCTCGATCGCGGTCAGCCGCTTGAAGTAGTGGCCGACGGCGAGTTCTTCGGTCATGCCCATCGCACCGTGTAGCTGAACGGAGTTCTGGCCGATGAATCGAGCGGCACGGCTGACGGTGACCTTGGCCGCGGATGCCGCCCGCGCCCGAACCGCCGGTGCCGCGTTCAGTGCGTGGATCGCCAGATACGCTGCGGCGATCGCCTGCTCGAGCTCCATGTACATATCGACCATGCGGTGCTGCAGAACCTGGAAGCTGCCGATCGGCTGACCGAATTGCCGGCGTTGCTTGGCGTATTCGACGGTATCCGCCACCACCTTGCGCATGCATCCGACCGCTTCCGAGGCGATCGCCGCGATCGCCTCGTCGGCTGTGGCCTCGATCGACGACCATGCCTGGCCTTCCGCTCCGATCAGTGCGGCGGCGGGCAATCGGAATTCGGTGAAGGTGATATCGGAACCGACCCGGTCGTCGATCGTCCGGTAGGAGTGGATTTCGACCCCGGCCGGCGGATTCGCCGCATCGAACTCGCTGAGGAACAACGAGATGCCGGATTCGTCGCGCCGGGCACCCGAGGTGCGCGCACTGATGATCAGATGGGTCGCCATCGGCGCACTGGTCACGACGGTCTTGCTGCCGTCGATCACCCACGAATCGCCGTCGCGGCGCGCGGTCGTCGAAAGATCGTGCATCGCATGACCCGACGTCGGCTCGAGTGCGGCGAACGCGGTGCGCGCCGTACCGGCCACGATCTGCCGCACCAGTGCATCGGCAGCCGTCCCACCGCAGCGTTGCAGCAGACCCGCCCCGATGATGACCGTGTCGACATAAGGTTCGACGACGAGCGCACGCCCGAGTTCCTCGGCGATGACCATCATTTCGACCGGCCCACCGCCCATACCGTCGACATTCTCGGGCAGGGTCGCACCGAGGATGCCCAACTCTTCGGCGAAACCGCGCCACACCGCGGGCTGCCACCCCGCGCCGGACTTGACCGCGCTCCGACTCTGCTCCAGGTCGTACCGGGCACCGAGGAATCCGGCCACCGAATCACGCAGGAGTTCTTGCTCTTTGGTGAAGGTGAAGTCCATCAGAGCCCCAATGCTGCCTTGGCGAGAATATTTCGCTGAATTTCGTTGCTGCCCGCGTAGATCGAGCCTGCCCGGTCGTTGAAGTAGCGCAGCGGTGCGACGGCCTGCCACTCGTCGCCGCTGCGGTAGCCGTCGGCCGGTGGCTGGAATCCGGCGATCGGGCCGCCGGGTTTCGTCGCATGCGGTTGGTACACCCGCCCGCGCGGTCCCGCTGCCTCGAGTGCCAATTCGGTGATCTTCTGGCTCAGTTCGGTGGCCAGGATCTTGAGCATCGACGAGGCGGGGCCGGGGTTCTTGCCCTGCGCCAGTACCGACAGCGTTCGGTACTCGAGGATCTCGAGTACCTCGGTGCGAATCCGTGCCTCGGCCAGCTTCGCCGCGAAGGTGGCGTCATCGATCAGCGGATTGCCGTCCGGGCCGGTCTGCCCGGCTGCCGCGGTCGCGACTTCCTGGGCCATCACCTGCAACATCGGCGACAGTGCCCCACCACGTTCGTGTACGAGCAGATACTTCGCCACGGTCCAGCCGTCGTCGATCTGGCCGAGCACATTGCTTTTCGGCACTCGGACGCCGTCGAAGAAGACCTGGTTCTGCACCTGCTCACCGGAGGTCATCACCAGCGGGCGGATCTCGATACCCGGCGAGGTCATATCGATGAGCACGAAGGTGATGCCCTCCTGCTTCTTCCCCTCGCGCGATGTGCGCACGAGGCAGAAGATCCAATTCGCCTCGGTCGCGTGGGTGGTCCAGATCTTGCTTCCGGTGCACACGAAGTCCTCGCCGTCGTCTACGGCGGCCATCGTCAGCGATGCCAGATCGGAACCGGATTCCGGCTCCGAATACCCCTGACAGAAGAACACCTCACCGGTGAGAATCCGTGGCAGGTAGTACGCCTTCTGCTCGGTCGTGCCGAAGGCGACGATCGCGGGCGCGACCATTCTGATGCCCATCGGCGACAGCGCGGGCGCACCGGCCTGCATCAGTTCCCGGCCGAAGATGTAGTGCTGGGTGAGGCTCCAGTCGCAGCCGCCGTATTCGACCGGCCATGCCGGTGCCGCCCAGCCGCGATCGTGAAGAATGTGCTGCCACTTCATGCTGGCTTCGTGATCCGGATAGACGCTGGTCGCCAAGTGTCCGGCACGGCGTAGATCGGGTGTCAGCTTCTCGTCGAGAAAGGTGCGAACCTCGTCTTGAAAGGAGAGATCAGCTGCTGACCAGTCGTAATCCATCAACCCTCCCGGAGGGATGTGCTCCATTGCGCCCATGCAGACCTGCGGTCGCGTGAGACACAATGTACTTCTGTCTCAGTCCGGAATCAAGGGATGTTGAGTCGTCAGTGCCTAGAATGGAGAGTCACTTAATTCTGCTGTCGCCGGTATGGGGGACGAGATATTCGTGGACTGCGCCGACGGCGCGGACCGCGCTCTCGGCAGCGGCCTCCATCGTCGAGGGCATGCCGGTCTCGGTCCAGTCGCCCGCGAGGAACAGGCCCTCGATCGGCGTGCGCTGTGGCAGGCGCAGCGCGTCGAAACCGGGCTGCGCCGAGAAGGTCGCCTGCGGCTGATGGATGACGTGGGTGCGCAGCACCTGCGCCTCGGCGAACTCGGGGTAGTGCTCGGCCAGCGATCGCAGTGCCGCCGCGGTGAATTCGGCATTGGGTAGATGGACGACATCCCACGAGGCGCTCACGGCCAGTGAGTAACAGTGCCCTGCCTCGGTCTCGACGCCGTGCATCCCCGTGGTGTCGAAAACCCACTCGATGGTGGTGTCGCGCAGATTCTCCGCGAGCCTGCGCATCCTGAGCGGACGATCCAGCCACACATACACGCTCGAGATCGGGGCGGGCTCGATCTTGCGCACGGGAGTGAAGTGGTCGTACTGCCCGAGCCGGCCGCGATCGAGCAGTGTTGTCAGCGACCACGGCGGCAAGGTGAGAACCGCCGCGTCCACCTCGATGACCCGCCCGTCGGAGAGCTGCACACCGGCGAGCCCGTCGTCGACGATCTCGAGATCGGTGACTCCGGCACCGACGACGATCTCCGCGCCGTGTGCCCTCAGATAGCGCTCGGCGGGTGCGACGAACAACTCGTGCAGACTCACCCGCGGCCAGACCGCGTCACCGGCCCTGCTGTTCCCTGACAGCGCGCGCTTGCCGATCCAGTGCAGGGTCTGGACGAACAGGGAGGCCGACACCCGCTCGGTCTTCTCGTTGAGCAGACCGATGACGAACTGATCGAGCACCAACGCGCGCAACGATTGCGGCGCACCGATCTGCCTGAACCAGCGATCGACGGTCAGGTCGTCGAGCTCCGGTGCCGGGCGCAGCGCGGCGCGGGCGATCCGCGCCCAGGTGCGCAGGGCAGCGGGCCGTTCGCGCAGCGGGATCGGTGGCCACACCATCCAGGACAGCCCGACGGCGCGGCGCAGCGTGCCCGGCAGCCAGGCGGGCGCGCGCAGGGTCAGCAGCCGGTCGGGCCCGGTCCTGATCGCGAACGGCGGGGCGTCCCAGAAGAGTTGCTCGCGCGTGCCGATGGTATCGACGTAGCGCAGCAGCGCGTCATAGCAACCGGCGAACAGGTGCTGACCGTTGTCGACCCTGCCTTCGATACCGGGCACCTCGAACGAGATCGTGCGACCGCCGAGGCGTCCTCGCTTCTCGACGAGGGTGACGCGGTGGCCTGTCTCCGCGAGCCAGACCGCCGTGGCCAATCCGGCCAGGCCCGCCCCCGCGACCAGGACGTGCGGGGATTCTTGCTGCCCCATCGGTACCTCCGGGCAATCGATGAATGTGAGAATGAATGAGAGAATTTGTCAGTCATACTCGCACAACGTCGATGTGTTCGTACAGAATGGAAACCGCTCGTGCGGAACGGAACTCGCTGCCCGGCCGATCGCGGCTGAGGCGCGAAGCGCTCGCGTCCGAAAGGGGTCAGCACGTGCGCGGCGGTAGGAGTGCGCCGCGCGCTTGATCGGGGCGTCGGGCTAGCTCCGGCGCCTCAGGAGGCTTTCGGGTCCCAGGATCTGCTCGACGACGGCGAGGAAGATCTCGGTCGATTCGTCGACGAGCTCGTCTCTGGTCAGATCGAGTGCTCCGTTGAGCCAGCCGTACACGGTCTCGTACAGCCCGCCGACGAGGTGCATAGCGGCGAGCTCGCCGTATGCGCCCGCGGCGCCGGTGCTTTCGGGGCTGAGTTGCTTGTTCACCGTCGCCAGCACCAGCGCGGCGAAGCCGCGGATCGTCGCCGTGCGGCGTGCGTTGAGGGCGGGGTTGAGCTGGGCTTCGGTGAAGGCGATGCGGATCAGTCGCGGGTCGTCGGCGACCGCCTGCAGGCCCGCGGCGATGGCCGCGTGCACCTTGTCGCGCAGGGGGTCGGGCGCGGCGCGCACACGGACGGCGATGAGCTCGGTCAGCTCACCGATGACCTGGTCGTAGACCTCGGTGACGACGGCGTCCAGGTTGGTGAAGCTCTCGTAGAAGTATCGCTCGGTCAGTCCGGCCTGGCGGCAGAGGCCGCCGACGGTGAGCCGGGCCGAGCCCTGGGTGCCGACGATCTCCCTGGCGGCCTCCAGGAACGTGACCCGGCGCTGCGCGCGCCGCTGTTCGGCAGGCACACCCGCGTACGCACGATCCTTGACCATGCGCCGAGTCTGCCACAAAGCCTTGTCAGATTTCCAAATCTGCTGCATCCTGTTGTCAGATTCGAGCGAGGAGAGAGAATCATGACCGAGGCATTCATCTACGAGGCGATCCGCACGCCGCGTGGGCGTGGCAAGAAGACCGGCGCCCTGCACGGCGTCAAGCCGCTCGACCTGGTGGTCGGGCTCATCGACGAACTGAAGACCCGCCATCCGGTACTCGATCCGGCGGCGATCGATGACATCGTGCTCGGCGTCGTGTCGCCGGTCGGCGATCAGGGCGCCGATATCGCCAAGACCGCCGCCTTGGCGGCCGGGCTGCCCGACACCGTCGCCGGTGTGCAGCTCAACCGGTTCTGCGGCTCGGGTCTCGAGGCCGTCAACACCGCCGCCCAGAAGGTGCGGTCGGGCTGGGAGCAGCTCGTCATCGCCGGTGGCGTGGAGTCGATGTCGCGGGTTCCGCTGGGCTCCGACGGCGGCGCGTGGGCGATGGATCCGGTCACCAACTACGACACCTACTTCGTGCCGCAGGGTGTCGGCGCGGACCTGATCGCCACGATCGAGGGTTTCACCCGTGAGGACGTCGACGCCTTCGCGGTGCGCTCGCAGCGCAAGGCCGCCGCCGCCTGGTCGGGTGGCTACTTCGCCAAATCCATTGTCCCGGTGCGTGATATCAACGGCGCGGTGCTGCTCGACCACGACGAGTTCATGCGCCCCGACACCACAGTGGAAAGCCTGGCCGGGCTCACCCCGTCGTTCGCGGCGATGGGGGAGATGGGCGGCTTCGACGCCGTCGCGATGCAGCGCTACCACCACGTCGAGAAGATCACCCACGTCCACCACGCCGGCAACTCCTCCGGCATCGTCGACGGTTCGGCGCTGGTACTCATCGGCAGTGAATCCGCCGGTGTCGCCGCGGGTCTCACGCCGCGCGCCCGAGTCGTCGCCTCCGCGGTGAGCGGCGCCGATTCCACGATCATGCTGACCGGCCCGGTCCCGGCGACCGAGAAGGTGCTGGCGCTGGCCGGGCTCACGGTCGACGACATCGACCTGTTCGAACTCAACGAGGCCTTCGCCTCGGTGGTGCTCAACTTCCAGAAGAAGCTGAACATCCCCGACGAGAAGCTCAACGTCAACGGCGGCGCCATCGCCATGGGCCACCCGCTCGGCGCGACCGGGGCCATGATCACCGGAACCATGGTCGACGAGCTCGAGCGACGAGGAGCGCGCCGCGCGCTGATCACGCTGTGCATCGGCGGTGGCATGGGCATCGCCACCATCATCGAGCGCGTCTGAGCGTCGGACTCCGATACCGAAGGAACAACGAAAAGCAATGACTGACAACATGATTGCCTGGGAACTCGGCGCCGATCGGGTGCTCGTGCTCACGATGGACGACCCGAACCAGTCGACCAATACGATGACCGAGGCGTTCGCGCGCGACCTCACCGCGACCGTCGACCGGCTCGAGGCCGAGCGCGACAGCTTCGACGGGGTCATCCTCACTTCTGGCAAGGACACGTTCTTCGCCGGCGGGGACCTGAACCTGCTGATGAACGCGACACCGGAGACTGCACCGCAGATCGCACTCGGCCTCGACACCTACAAGGCGGCGTTCCGTCGGCTCGAGACGCTGGGTAAGCCGGTGGTTGCCGCGATCAACGGCACCGCGCTCGGCGGCGGTTTCGAGGTCGCGCTGGCCACCCATCACCGGATCGCGCTCGACGCCAAGGGCAGCCTGCTCGGCCTGCCCGAGGTCACCTTCGGTCTGCTGCCCGGTGCCGGTGGTGTCACCCGGACAGTTCGGCTGCTCGGTATCACCAGCGCGGTGCTCAACGTCGTGGGCCAGGGCCAGCGGATGAAGCCCGCGAAGGCGTTGCAGGTCGGCATCGTTCACGAAGTCGCCGCCACCCGCGAGGAGATGTTCGACAAGGCTCGCGCCTGGATCGCGGCCAACCCCGAGGCCGCGCAGCCGTGGGACGTGAAGGGCTACAAAGTCCCCGGCGGCACCCCGTCGAGCCCGGCGGTGGCGGCCAACCTGCCCGCGTTCCCGGCGAATGTGCGCAAGCAGCTCAAGGGTTCGCCGATGCCCGCACCGATCGCGGTGCTCGCGACCGCGGTGGAGGGCGCGCAGGTCGATATCGACACCGCCTTCGCGATCGAGACCCGCTACTGCACCCACCTGATCTGTGGCCAGGTCTCGACGAACATGATCAAGTCACTGTTCTTCGATCTGGGCACGATCAACAAGGGCGGCAGCCGCCCCGAAGGCTTCCCCGTGCGCACGCCGGAGAAGGTCCTCGTGCTCGGCGCGGGCATGATGGGCGCGGGCATCGCCTATGTGCAGGCCCGCGCCGGCATGCAGGTCGTGCTCAAGGATGTCACGATCGAGGCGGCCGAGCGCGGAAAGGCCTACTCGGCCAAGCTGCTCGACAAGGCCCTGCGCAAGGGCGCGATCATCCAGGACAAGTACGACGAGATCCTCGGTCGCATCCACCCGTCCGCGGACCCGGCCGACGCCGCGGGTTGCGACTTCGTCGTCGAGGCGGTGTTCGAGGATCCGGGTCTGAAGAAGAAGGTGTTCGGCGAGATCGAACACCTGGTGAACGCGGACGCGCTGCTCGGATCCAACACCTCGACCCTGCCGATCACCGATCTGTCCACGGGCGTGCAGCGGCCGAAGGACTTCATCGGACTGCACTTCTTCTCCCCGGTGGACAAGATGCCGCTGGTCGAGATCGTCGTCGGCGAGCAGACCAGCGACGAGGCGATCGCCCGTGCCGTCGATTACACCCTCGCCATCAAGAAGACCCCGATCGTGGTCAACGACAGTCGCGGCTTCTTCACCAGCCGGGTGATCGGCCAGTTCATGGACGAGGCGATCTCGCTGGTCGCCGAGGGCGTGCATCCGGCCTCGGTCGAACAGGCCGCCACCCAGGCCGGGTACCCGGTCGGTGCGCTGGCGCTGGCCGATGAGATCAATATGAAGCTGGCGCAGAAGATCCGGCGCAGCCTGAAGGAGAATCTGCTCGCCGAGGGCAAGAACTGGGTCGACTCGAAGGCGTACCCGCTCGTCGACGCGATGGTCGACGACTTCGAGCGCCCGGGCCGGCTCGAGGGTCGCGGCTTCTACGAATACGACGCCGACGGCAAGAAGCTGGGCCTGTGGCCGGGACTGGTCGAGAAGTACACCCGCGACGATCACGGCATCGCGTTCATCGACATGCAGGAACGGATGCTGTTCGCCGAATCCCTCGATACCGTGCGGTGTTTCGACGAGGGTGTGCTGCGCACCGTGCCGGACGCGAACATCGGTTCCATCTTCGGCATCGGGTTCCCGGCCTGGACCGGCGGCGTCATCCAGTACATCAACCAGTACGCGGGCGGTCTGGCCGGCTTCGTCGCGCGTGCCGATGAGCTGCGGGCCGCCTACGGCGACCGGTTCGAGGTCCCGGAGTCGTTGCGAGTCAAGGCCGCCGCCGGGGAAACTCTCGGCTGACGGTCACGACGACGAACAGAACCCCCGCCGCCCGGGAATACCGGGCGGCGGGGGTTCTGTGCTGGAACGGGCTACAGCGAACGGGCGATCAGTTCCTTCATGATCTCGTTCGTTCCCGCGAGAATACGAAGCACCCGCGCACTGGTGAAGATCTCCGAGATCGGGTACTCGGTCATGAACCCGTATCCGCCGAACAGCTGCAGGCAGCGGTCGGCGACCACGCTCAACTGATCGGTGAGCCAGTATTTGGCCATTGACGCCGTTGCCACGTCGAGCTCGCCTGCCAGGTGGTCGGTGAGGCAGTCATCGAGGAAGACGCGACCGATTCTGGCGATGGTGGCGCACTCGGCGAGCTCGAACTTGGTGTTCTGGAAGCCGAGCAGCGATTTTCCGAACGCTTGCCGATCCTTGGTGTAGGCGATGGTCATCGCGACCGCGGCCTCCATCGACGCCACGGCCATCACCGCGCAGACGAGTCGCTCCTGCTGGAGCAGCTGCATCATCTGATAGAAGCCCTGGCCCTCGGCCTCGCCGAGCAGGTTGCCGACCGGCACCCGCAGGCCGTCGAAGAACAGCTCGGCGGTGTCCTGGCCGGTGCCGCCGATCTTGGACAGGGTCCGCCCGCGGGTGAAGCCGGGGGTGTCGTCACCGACCTCCGCGACGATGAGCGACACCCCGGCGGCGCCCTTGTCGGGGTCGGTCTTGGCGGCGATGATGACCGCGTCGCAGAGCGCGCCGTTGCTGATGAACATCTTCGAACCGGTGATGACGTACTCGTCGCCGTCGCGCACCGCCCTGGTCTGAATGTTCTGCAGGTCCGATCCCGTTCCCGGTTCGGTCATCGCGATCGAGAGCAGGCACTCGCCGCTGACCACCTTGGGCAGCAGGCGCGCCTTGAGCTCTTCGGAGGCGAACTCGACGAGGTAGGGCGCGATGATCCCGGAGTGGATCGCGAGGCCCATGGAGGTGTCGCCTGCCTTCGACTGGGCCTCGATGATCGCCGCCTCGTGGGCGAAGGTGCCGCCTCCGCCGCCGTACTCTTCGGGAACAGACGGGGCCAGCAACCCGAGCTTGCCTGCTTTGAGGTAGAGGTCACGGTCGGGGTGACCCTGCTGTTTGTACCGCTCGGCGCCAGGAAGCACCTCTTTCTCGAAGAACTTCGTCGCGAGTTCGCGAACGGCTTCGATCTCATCGTCTACCCAGCCCGCTTGTGCGGTCATCCGTGCCTCCCAGGACGCAATCTGCCTCAATCTGCGGAAACAGATTGTCAGATATATTGGCACGGCGTCAATAGGGAATGCTCGGCGGTCGGTGGTCGCCGTGATCAGCGGCGACCCCGGGTGCGCCGGTAGGCGGCCGGAGTGGTGGCCGTCCAGCGCTTGAAGGCGCGGATGAAGGGGGCCGCCTCGGTGTAGCCGAGCCGCACGGCGATCTCCTCGACCGAGAGTGCGGTGGCGGTCAGCATGTCCTCGGCCAGACCGCGCCGCGCCTCGTCGAGCAGGACGCGGTAGCTGGTGCCGTCGGTGGCGAGATGCCGTCGTAGCGTGCGGCCGGTGGTGCCGAGGTCGTGGGCGACCGCGTCCAGCGACGGCGGAATCGCGATTCCCGCGGTACCGGTGCCTGCCAGCAGATGGTCGCGAACCTCGGCTGCTATCCCGGTGCGGGTGGTCCGGCGGTCGATCAGTTCACGGCATTGCGCCAGGCACAGCGCCAGCGTTGCCTGATTCGCCTGCGGCAGTGGCTGATTCAGGGTTTCGGCGGTGATCGTGATACTGGTTTCGGCCTGCCCGTATCGGGGGTCCACGCCCAGGATCGCGGCGATGTCGTCGCCATAGCCGGGTTCCGGGAACGCGAACCGCGCCTGGTGGATATCCACCGGTCGGCCGAGCAGGTCGTCGAGCACCCGATGCATCGCGAAGGTGTCGCGTTCGACGAGGAACTGCTGGACGTCATCCGGGATCCGATCGTGTCGGATCCGGGCAACCATCTGCTGGTCGTGGAGCTCCACGACCGGTGTGCAGAACGCGAAGCTCAACTGGAAGTAGCTCAGCGCCAAGGAGATCGCCTCGCCGAGGGTGGGGCTGGTGATCCAGGCGTAGCCGTAGATACCGAAGGCGCTGATGCGGTAACTGCGCCCCACCTCGATGCCGAGCGCTGGCCGGGTTCCGAGTTCGCGCAGCAGATTGCGAACCACCAGCAATTCCGTGCGGGCATCGATCTGGCGGTCGGCGGAGTCGAGGTCGGCGACGGACAGACCCGTACCGGCGAGGATCGACGTGGCGTCGGCTCCGTGTTCGACGGCGAACCGGTGCATCACGGCGACGCTGGCAACACCCCGGGGGAAGTCCCACGTGTCCACTGCTGGTTCCTGTCGCGCGCGCATGCCTTCCATTATGGCCTGAAATGTCAATTTTCTGTCCGCGGGCATCCTCGTTCTCGCGTCCGCGGCGACCTACCGTTGACCGCAGAGATCACTGACACGAGGAGCTGGGCTATGCGCACTCGGACAATGCCGTCCGCTGTCATCATCGGCACCGGGTTCGGCGGCCTCGGCATGGCGATGGAACTGCTGCGCCACGGCTTCGACGACCTCGTCATCCTGGAGCGGGCGTCGGATGTGGGTGGGGTGTGGCGGGAGAACACCTACCCGGGCGCCGGGTGCGATATTCCCTCCCCGCTCTACTCGTACTCGTATGCGCCGAAATCCGATTGGCCCAAGCGGTTCTCGGGACAGCCCGATATCCACGCGTATCTGCGGGATGTGGCGCGCGACAACGGCCTGCGCGAGCGGATCCGGTTCGGGTCCGAGGTGACCGAAGCCGAATTCGACGATGCGAGCGGGAAATGGACGGTGCGCACCGCCGACGGCTACGAGGCAACCACCGACGTGCTGATTTCCGCGGTCGGTCAGCTCTCGCGGCCCGCGCTGCCCACCATCGCCGGGATCAGTTCGTTCGCCGGACCCGCCTTCCACTCCGCGGAGTGGGACCACAGCGTCGACCTGACGGACAAGCGGGTCGCCGTTGTCGGCACCGGTGCCAGCGCGATCCAGTTCGTGCCCGCGATCCAGCCGCAGGTGGGGGCCCTGACACTGTTCCAGCGCTCGGCGGCGTGGGTGCTGCCCAAGCCCGATGTCGAGTACAAGGCGTGGCATCACCGGATGTTCGCGACGGTGCCGCCGGTTCGCCTCGCCGAGCGATTCGCGGTCTGGGCCCTGTGCGAGTTTCTGTCACTGGGCATCGCTGATGTCACCGCGATCAGGGGCCTGGTCACCAGGATCGCCGTGAACCATCTGCGCACGCAGGTCAGCGACCCGCAACTGCGCGCGAAACTGACGCCCGACTACCCGGCCGGCTGCAAACGTGGGCTGTTCTCCAACAACTACTATCCGGCACTCACCCAGCCGAACGTGCGGGTGGAGACGACCGAGATCGCCGAAGTCGTGCCGACCGGGGTGAAAACCGCCGACGGCGTGCTGCACGAAGTCGACGTGATCATCTACGGAACCGGGTTCAAGGGCACCGAATTCCTGTGGCCGGTGGCGATTCGCGGCGCGAACGGGCGCAAGCTCGAGGACGAGTGGCAGGGCGGTGCCCGCGCCTACCACGGCATCACGGTGCCCGGCTTCCCGAACATGTTCATGGTGTACGGGCCCAACACGAACCTGGGCGTCGGCTCGATCGTCTACATGATCGAATCGCAGGCTCGCTACATCCGCCAGGCGCTCGAGGAACTGTCCCGCCACCCGGCGCACACCCTCGATGTCCGGCGTGCGGTGGCCGAGGAATACGACGTGAAGCTGCAAGCCCGGCTCGCCCGTACGCCGTGGGGTCTGTGCTCGAGCTGGTATCGCAACGCCGCGGGCCGGATCACCAACAACTGGCCGGGCGCGGTCCTGAGTTATCGACTACAGACCCGAGCCCTGCGCCCCGAGCACTATCACCTGACCACCAACACGACAACGCCTGCGGGCCAGTGATATTCGCGGACCGGAATTCGAAAGAGGCTCATCGATGAAGCTGACCAACGGCACCGCGGCCGAGGTATGCGAGAAGGTGCGGGCGGTGCGCCGGTTGCACCAGACCGGCCTGATCGACCTGTGGCGACCGCGCCGGATCAAGCGCATGATCGCGCTCAACAACTCCTACGGCCCACAAGCGGCGATGATCAGCGCCGGTGCGGCCGATCGGCCCGACGAACCCGCGCTGGCCGACGAGCGCGGCGTGCTGACCTACCGCGAGCTCGACGAACAGTCCAACGCCTTGGCCCACGGTCTGCTCGGGCAGGGCCTGCGCGGCGGCGAGGTGGTCGGCGTGCTGGCCCGCGACCATCGTGGCCTGGTGCTGGCGATGGTGGCGGCAGGCAAGGCAGGGTTGCGGCTGGCCATGCTGAACACCAGTTTCGCCAAGCCGCAACTCACCGAAGTCGCTGTGCGGGAACAGGTTCGCGCGATTCTGTTCGACAGTGAATTCGCCGGGCTCATCGATGCCCTGCCCGAGACGATGCCCCGGATCCTCACCTGGGTCGACGCGGAACACACGCCGCTGCCGAGCACGGTGACCATCGACATGCTGGTGTCGGCGAACAGTAGTGCCCCGCTGCCCCCGCCGGACCGGCCCGCGGGCTTCATCATCCTCACCAGCGGCACCACCGGTCTGCCCAAGGGTGCGCCGCGCACCAAGGTCTCTCCGTTCGCCACCGCCCTGGTCGTCGACCGGGTGCCGTTCCCTCGCGGTGGGGTCGTCATGATCGCGACTCCGGTTTTCCACACCACCGGGATGGGGACCTGGACGATAGCCAGCGCGCTCGGTGCCGAGATCGTGCTGCGGCGCCGCTTCGACGCGCAGGCAACCTTGGCCGCGATCGAGCGGCATTCGGTCGAGATGCTGGTCGCGGTGCCGACCCAGTTGAACCGCATCCTCGCGCTCGGTCCCGACGTCATCGCCGAGTACGACACCTCGACGCTGCGCACGGTTTTCGTCGGCGGCGCACCGCTGCCCCCCGACCTGGCGATCCGATGGCAGGATGCGTTCGGTGACGTGCTCTACAACGGGTACGGCTCCACCGAGGTCGCGATCACCGCTGTCGCCCAGCCGCACGAATTGCGTCGTGCGCCGGGCACCGTCGGGCGGGCACCGGTCACCGCGCGCATCGCGCTCTACGACAGCGACGATCGCCGAATCACCGCGGCGAACGTCTCGGGGCGAATCTTCGCCCGCACCGTCGCCCCGTTCGAGGGGTACACCGACGGGAAGACCAAACAGATCATCGACGGGTACATGTCGACCGGGGACATGGGCCACTTCGACGCTGATGGGCTGCTGTTCATCGACGGC
Source organism: Nocardia sp. NPDC056541 (assembly GCF_042794235.1). Lineage (NCBI taxonomy): Bacteria > Bacillati > Actinomycetota > Actinomycetes > Mycobacteriales > Nocardiaceae > Nocardia > Nocardia sp. NPDC056541. The sequence goes on along the minus strand of NZ_JBHTUD010000005.1, from coordinate 101,952 downwards.
CGCGACGACGACATGGTCGTCTGCGGTGGCGAGAACGTCTATCCGCTGGAGGTGGAGAATCTGCTGGCGGGTCGCGCCGATATCGCCGATGTCGCGGTGATCGGTGTCGACGACGCGGACTTCGGACAGCGGCTGCGCGCCTTCGTCGTCGCCGCCACGGACGACAAGCCCGACGCGCAGGAGATCAAGAACTATGTCAAGGACAACCTCGCCAGGTACAAGGTGCCCCGTGACGTGGTGTTCCTCGACGAGATGCCCCGCAATCCCACCGGCAAGATCGTGCGCAGGGCGCTGACCGAGTACGTCGTCGACGGACACGGGGGGCGGTGAGCGTCATGACCGAATACGACTACGACGTGATTGTGATCGGTTCCGGCTTCGGCGGCAGCGTCACCGCGCTGCGGCTGACCGAGAAGGGCTACCGCGTCGGTGTTCTCGAATCCGGGCGGCGATGGAATCCCGAGGATTTCCCGAAGTCCAACTGGAATATCCGCAAGTCGCTGTGGATGCCCCGACTCGGCTTGACCGGGCCGCAGCGGATCAGCGTTCTCGGCAAGTGCGCGGTGTTCAGCGGGTCGGGTGTCGGTGGTGGGTCGGTGATCTACGGCAACACCCTGTACGAGCCGCTGCCCGCGTTCTACGAAGACCGTGCGTGGTCGCACATCACGGACTGGAAATCGGAGCTGGCGCCGTATTACGACCAGGCCAAGCGGATGCTCGGCGTGCAAACCAATCCGCGCGTCGGGCCCAAAGATGAAGTGCTGCTGAAGATTGCCGAGGGCCGCGGGGTTGCCGACACGTTCCATCGCACGAATGTCGGGGTCTTCTTCAACGAGGGTGCGGAGGGCGCGGAGGTGCCCGATCCGTACTTCGGTGGTGCCGGGCCGACGCGCGCGGGCTGCATTCATTGCTCCGAATGCCTGACCGGCTGCACACACAATGCCAAGAACACCACCACGGTGAACTATCTGTACCTGGCCGAACGCAACGGTGCCGAAGTGCACCCGCTCACCACGGTCACCTCGGTGCGGCCGGACGGCAACGGCGGCTACCTCGTGGAGACCATGCGGTCGGGCGGTATCGTCCGCCGGAACCGGCGCCGGTTCACGGCGCGCCAGGTCGTCTTCGCCGCGGCTGCGTTGGGTACCCAGAAGTTGCTGCACCGCATGCGAAACGATGGTGTGCTGCCCGGGTTGTCGCCTCGGCTCGGGGAGCTGACCAGAAGCAATTCCGAGGCGGTGGTCGCGGTATGCAGTCGTAGCCGGTACGACCTGTCCCAGGGTGTGGCGATCACCTCCTCGATTCATCCCGAGCCGCACACCCATATCGAGGTGTGCTCGTACGGCAAAGGACAGAACGCGCTGTTCACCCAGGGCCTGCCGATGGTCGACGGCGGCGCGTTCCGGATGCTGCGGCTACTGCTCATGGTGGCGGCGCATCCGCTCGAGTTCATCCGGTTGAAGAATGTCCACCGTGCTGCCGAGCGCTCGGTCGTGCTGCTCGTGATGCAATCGCTCGACAACTCGCTGACCTCCTTCTTGAAAGGCCGGCGTCTGGTCACCAGACAGGGGTCGGGGGAGCCGAATCCCGAGTGGATCCCGATCGCGCACGAGATCGCTCGGGAGTACGCCGCCGAAATCGATGGTGACGCGGGAAATCTGGTCACCGACCTGCTGGGTATTCCGGCCACCGCGCACTACATCGGCGGCGCGACCATCGGTGACTCCGCCGACACCGGCGTGGTCGACCCCTGGCAGCGGGTCTACGGATATCCAGGCCTGCACATCGCCGACGGCAGTGCGGTCACGGCCAATCTCGGGGTGAACCCGTCGTTGACCATCACCGCGCAAGCAGAGCGCGCGATGGCGTTCTGGCCCAACAAGGGTGATGCCGACCCCCGTCCCGTGCTGGGTTCTGCCTACGTCCGCCTCGCACCGATCCTGCCCAAGCGGCCCGCTGTTCCCGCCACCGCGCCCGCGGCACTGCGCTACTCGGTTCAGGGTTGACCGCACCATCGTCGAACCACCACGACGCCCCGCAGCGCTTCGGCGCTGCGGGGCGTCGGTGCGTAGCGGCACTGACCGAAAGCCCCCACTGAGTCGATTAGTCGAATATCATCTCACTGTATCATTGCCTTAGTGGCTCTCAGAAGAAGGAGGCGCAGGACTATGCGTCAAGTGTCAACGGTGACCGATCCTGTGACGGCGAGCGATGTCGACGGAGTCCTGCGGTGTCGATACGGCACCGTCGAGGACTTCGACATCGAGCGATTCCTCGACGGGATCGGCGCCTTCGCCGGGGCGGGCGCGAATGTGATCGTGCAGCTCGCGAACCGGCCGGTGGGCTACGGCGTCGTCGAGAGCACCGTCGACTCCGGCCGCGCCGACGTCCATCCGTGGAAGCGGTTGCGCACCACGCTGACCTACATCGCGGTGGCGATGCTCGGTACCGAGCAGGACCGGGACGAGTATCGACAGGCCGTGGGTAGCGTCCATCGACGCGTTCGTTCCGCGCCCGGCGCCGAGGTGAAGTACAACGCGTTCGACCCCGAACTGCAGAAGTGGGTCGCGGTCTGCCTGTGCTGGGGAGTCATGGATACCCACGAACGCCTCTACGGGCCACTGGACAGGGCCACCAAAGAGGTCTTCGTGCAGTACGGGGCCAGATTCGGCACCGGGTTGCAGATGAGGCCCGACATGTGGTTTGCAGACCTGGCGGCTTTCGACAGCTACTTCGAATCGGGGCTGGCGAACATGCAGATCGACGACCTGGTCGCCGAATATCTGCGCAAGCTGGTCGGATTGCGCAATGTTCCGAGGCCGCGTCGGCTTGCCGACTTTCATCGTTTCGCCGTCACCGGACTGCTGCCCGAAACCATGCGCGCACAGCTCTACCTTCCGTGGACCGACGAACAGGAGCGGCGGCATCGGCTGATGTTCCGTGCCATCGGGGCCGTCTACGGACGGCTACCCGTCCGTGCGCGGATCGTGCCGTACTCGACGATGCTGCGGGACATGCGGCGGCGTCAGCGGCTCGGCCGCCCCCTGGTCTGACAGAGTCGAGGTTGCGGGCTACCGGCAGACCACATTATGTTCGGGCTCTTGTCAGCTGAGGGGAATGGGATATGGCCGAGTCGATCAGGTTGCTGGCACGTATTCGCGGACACGGCGGTGTCGAGCGCGATAACGCCGACGTCCTGAACGGCGCCTTGGCCGCGTTTCTGGACTTCGGGATCAAGCGCACCAGCATGGCTGAAGTAGCCCGCCGTGGCGGTCTGTCCCTGGCGACGCTGTATCGCCGGTTCGGTGGGAAGACCGACGTGGTCCAGGCGGTGGGGCTCTGGCAGGTGCGCCACCTGCTGGAGCAGGCCGACGCCTCGATGCGCCGGCAGGCCGACGAGGGCGCCAGCGCCGAAGACCAGATCGTCGAACTGTTCGTTGCCTTCGCCCTCGGCTTGCGGAACAACCCGTTGCTCGACCGCCTCCTCGCCACCGACGCCGCCACCGTCCTGCCCTACCTCACCACCGGTGGAGCGCCGGTGATCGAGCTCGGTCGTGACTTCCTGGCCGAGTTCATCACCCGCTTGCAGGAGGCGGGCAAGCTCCCCGCCTACGACCCGCTCCCCGTTGCCGAGTTGGTGGCGCGTACCGCGCTCTCGCTGGTGCTGACCAGGCCGACGGTCATCCCGCTCGACGACGAAGCGGCGGCGCGCCGATTCGCCCGCGATCACATCGCACCCGGGTTCCGTCCGCTGGACGTGCGCACGGTGACCCAGGAGACCGGCGCCGCGCCTCGCTGATTCCCTGGCGTGGGGCAGCGACCACCGCGTGCCGCGGACAGATGAGTCACCGGCTCGGTGAGACATCCGTCCGCGGCCCGACCCCTACCTGCCGAAGCGGCGCCGACCGCGAGCGCCGGTCGCGCGCATCGCGTTCCGCATGAAGCCGAAGTTCTTGAGGCTGTACGGGTACCAGACGAGTTCGGACTTCTGGGTCGGCAGCGCCGGAGCCGTGATCGCCTGCTTGCGGCAGTACTTGCGCACGCCGTCGGCACCGCCGAATCGGTACCCGGTGCCGGACTGGCCCCAACCACCGTGGGGGAGCGCGAAATTGAACAGATTGATGGTGGCGTCGTTGATGTTCACCGCACCGACGGCCAGTCGCCGCGCGATTGCCTGCCCGCGGGACTTGTTGCCCGTCCACACCGAGGCCGACAGTCCGTACTCGGAGTCGTTGGCGAGCCGGATCGCCTCGTTCGCATCGGCGACCTTGATGACCGGGATCGTCGGGCCGAACGTTTCCTCGGTGATGCACGACATCGAGTGATCGACGTCGACCAGCACCGTCGGTTCGAAGAAGTTTCCCTCGCCTGTCGCCTTGCCGCCGGTGAGCGCTCGCGCGCCTTGGGCCAGCGCGTCATCGACGTGGCGGGTGACGATGTCGAGCTGGGCCTGGTTGGCGAGGGGACCGACGTCGATGTTTCCGCTGCGGTCGTCGCGGCCGAGCCGCAGCGTCTTGACGTGGGCCACCAGTTTGTTCACGAACTCGTCGTACACCGCGGCCTCGACGTACACCCGCTCCACCGACACGCACAGCTGTCCGGCGTTGGTCAGTGCGCCGAAGGCGATGCCGTTGGCCGCGCGGTCGAGGTCGGCGTCGGCCAGCACGATCGCCGGGTCCTTGCCGCCCATCTCGAGGCTGTAGGGCAGCGTGCGTTCCGCGCAGGCGACCGCGATGCGGCGACCGGTGTTGCCGGAGCCGGTGAACTGGATGAAATCAGCGTTGCCGACCACCGCGGCGCCGGTGGCGCCGGATCCGGAGACCACCGTGAACACCGGCGGCGCACCGATCTCGGCCCAGCCGCGCGCGAGGGCGAGCGGCGTCAGCGGGGTCACCTCCGAGGGCTTGAGCAGCACCGCGGCGCCCGCGGCGAGCGCCGGGACGAGGTCGGAGGCAGGCATGGCGAGAGGGAAGTTCCACGGCGTGATGATGCCGACCACCGGATACGGCGTGTACGTGGTGGTCAGCTTCTTGACCCGCATCAACGGGGTGTGGGGGCTCACGGCGGTATCGGCGAGAAACTTCGCGGCGTTTCGCGCGTAGTAGCCCAGCAGGTCGACGGTGAACGCGACCTCGACCTCGGCCTCCACCCGAGGCTTTCCTGACTCGTCTTGAATCGAGTCCGCCAGCTCGTCGCTGTGGTCGAGCACCCAATCCTGCAGCTTGAGCAGCCACTGCTTGCGCCCGGCCGCGCTGATCGAAGCCCACCGCGGCTGTGCTGTGCGCAGCGCGGCCGCGGCTGCGGCGACCTCCTCCGGGGTCGACACGGCGACGGTGCCGACCAGTTCTCCGGACGCTGGGTTGCGAACAGCCAGTTCAGCGGCGTCGACGGTGGGTGTGGCGGAATCAGACACATTTTCTCCTGGATAGCCGTATCGGACTACCAACCACCTTAGACAGAGTGAGATGTTTTGTATATCACTCTGTCATTTCGATGACCGGCTCAGATCTTCGGGTCGAAACGGATCCGCCATGTTCATCCGCTATTTGCCCCTGCTTGCAAATATCAGAACAGGTGGAAGCCGTGTTTGACCGCTATATGTTACCGAGGATTCTCTCACTGGTGAAGAGGAAAGGGAATCAAAATGGTGATCAGGAAAGCTGGATCGGATCCGACTACAGCTCCCGGCCCGCACGATGGACGAGACCTGCGCGCCTGTCGGCGCGCGCGGAAGGAACGTAGCGAATCCTGCGCGGTGCTACCGTCGCCGCCATCCGCAGGCCGGTGGCGTAGGAGCGGAACGCGGCCCGATCTCCCGGTCTGGACCGGACGTCGAGCAGTTCCTTGGTGCGAGGGTGGAGCAACTCGCGGACGGCGGCGGATGGCAGGAGTCGCGGGACCCAGCTGGTCGGACGCACGATCTCGGGTGCGAGCGTGCGACCGGCTGGGGTGAGGCGTAACTGCTGTGCGCACACCCGTTCGAAATAGTCGCCGAAACCCGCCCAGTCCTGCGGCATGGCCCGCGCCGACACGCCGAATCGCAGATACCACTCGCAGCATTCCTCGTACAGCCGTTCATGGTCGCGATCCGACATCGGCGCGATGAAGGTGTTGATCGCGACCACCAGCGTCTCCACATAGGTCGCGTGCTGAAAGTGGAACAGGTCCGGATTCAGTGCGTGGAAGCGCGCGCCACGGTCGTCGGTTCCGCCGATGTGCCCATGAATGTTGACCATGCGGTGCTGCTGGTCCCGATCGTGATAGGCCATGTGAACCGTCTGCGACACGGTTCGCGCTTTGTGGTACCACAGCCGCATCGCCATGTGTTCGTCGAGAGCTGTCGCGATGGCCGGGTGCAGAATCTGTAGCCCCACCGCGCGCGGCAGGGCGAGCAGAAATCGTCGATCGCCGACGTATCGGCGAAGCAGCGAGGTCCCTTTGTGTGGTGCGGTGGGCACGGGAGACGGTGTGGTCATGGTCGGCTCCGTTCGAAGGCTGGCAGCTGTCAGAGGCTGTCGAGGGGTGGAGATCGCCATGAATGCGCAGCTGAGCGGCGGGACCGGCATATGGCTCGCCTGCCTCGCGTGGGCGTGATGATCGTGCTGCCAGAGGGTGGCGTAGCGCATCGCGAACGGGGAGCGAAACTCGCGGTGTCGGTCTCCGTGGCCGGGCGACGGCGCAGCCGCTGGAATCCCGCGACGAGGTAGCTCGCCGGCAGACAGCAGGGCATCGTTACCTCATCCGATTCTGGGCGGGCCGCCTCGAATAATTATGGTGCACGCTGACACCACAATGATGTGGTGTCAGCGTGCACCAGAAACTGCGGATGGTCAAGGGTCAGCCGTCGAGCAGGTGAGGTAAGCCGGCGCGAAAGCGGTCCGCGTCGATGGCTTTGGCGGCAGCGAAAGCGGGGAGGGAGACCAGCGGGAAGATCTGGGCGCGCGGACTCGGATCGTCGGCGGCGTCGAGGATGGCGTTGGCCGCCGCGCGACCGGATTCGTTGGCGCCCTCCATGGTGGCCAGGTCGATGTGGTGGCGGACATGATCACCGCCGAAATAGAGGTTGGGAATCGCGCAGTGTGCGTCGGGACGATTGTCGTAGGAGCCGACTGTGTTGACCAGCAGCGGGGTTTCGTTGTGGATGGTGGTTCCCGACCAGGTGATGCCGGGGTCCAGATGCCAGGAGTGGATGTCTTCGTCGCGTAGCCAGTCGGTGCCGGTGTTGAGCCAGGCTTTGAGCTGCGCCCAGGTCTCGATGGCGATTTCGGCGGCGGTGCATTCCTTGGCGGTGCGGCCGAAGTGGATTCCGGGTGTGTCCCAGTCGGAGATGTCGACCGACAGGCATTCCAGCACCGAGCCGTCGCCGTAGGTGGCAGGGAAGTCGCCCACCCACATGGGGGCTTGGCGCAGCGCGGTGAGGGCCCAGGGGGAGCCCAACGCGGCGATGTGTCCCTCGGGGATGTCGGTGGGGCGGCGCAGGTAGTACTGGATGCCGACCATCCAGTCGGTGACCAGGTTTCGCATCCCGCCCAGGCGCGGATCGGCCTCGATGATCGTGTCGTCGAGGAGGTCGACCGCGCGGTCGACCGGCATGGCGCACAGATAGTGGTCGGCTGTCACTGTCGTGGTCCCACCTGTTCCGCTGATCGTCGCGGCGGCGATGCGACCGCCGGCCATCCGCAATGCGGCCAGGCCCTGCCCCATGACGAAGCGGACGCCGAGCGTGCGCAGGTAGTCGACCCACGGATCGATCCAGGCGACGTTGGTCGGGCGGTTGAGGATTCGGTCGACGCCACCGGAGAACTGCGCAACCGTGCCGGACGCGGCCAGGACCAGCGCCTCGCCGATCGTGCCGATGGTTCGTGCGGAGCTGGTCTGCGGCTTCGCGGCGACGGTGATCCGGGTGAGCGCGTTCACCAGGTACTTCCGGTACGCGGGCGACTTGCCCTCGGCCTGCATGATCTGTTCCCAGGTCACGTATTCCCACTGGCCGAAGCGTCGTTCGGTGCTGGAGGTGAACCACACGAGCATCTGCTTGGCGAAGAACGCCAGCTCGTGTGGTGGTAGGTCGGGGATGAAGCCGAGCGCGCCGATGATGCTGTTCTGCACCAGTTCCGGCGTCAACTGACTCAGTCCACCGAGCTCGACCGGGGCGAAGATCGGCGGCAGGTCCTGGAATCCGGCGACCGTGCCCTCGACCCGCACCAGGTTGTCGAGCACACCGTTCGGGTTGCCGGGGAACGGGATTCGGCTCATCGTGTCGGGGACATGCTGATAGCAGCCGGGGAAGAAGCGGAACCCGTGTTCACCCGGCAGATGCTGACGACCGGGCGACGCGGTTCCCGGCACGCCCATGCTGCGGGCTTTTCCGCCGAGGAACGCGGGCTCGTAGACGGTGATGTCGTAGCCTCGCTCGGCCAGCTCGTGCGCGGCACTGAGCCCGGCCATGCCGCCACCGAATATCGCCACCGACTTGCCGCCGGAGCGCAATAGTGGCGAACGCCGGGCAGTCGTCGCTGCGGCGAAGGCCGGGGGAGTCACGGCTAGTGCGGCTCCGGCGACGAGCCCGGCGCGCAGCGCAGTGCGGCGGGTGATCGGTGCTGACAACGGTGTCGGCTGATCAGGCATGGTGTTCTCCTGGACCTGCGGTGGTGAGGGTGAAAGGCGGGTTCGGTGGTGGGCAGTCATCGGTTGCGTTGCCGCGCAGGGTTGTCCGCGTGGTTCGCCATTCGCTGGTCGAGTCACGGATCTCGCGTGCCACGTCGAAGAGAACGGCGGGCAGATGTGCCCACTGGTGGACCGAGGCGCGGACCGCGAGGCCCAGTGCGCGGGACGGGGTATACAGCTCGGCGGGCCGGTGGGTGCGGGAGAAGATGCCCGCGGTGATCTCCGCCAGTTCCGGGTCGTCGGCGGCGGTGCGGTAGAGCTCGATCTCCAAGGGCCGCAACGTTTCACCACGTGCCAGCCGATTCGTCCAGTGGAAGATCTCGCGGCACTCGACGACGCGGCGGCGCTCCCACTCCGACAGGGCAGTGTCGAGAGCCCGCGGGTCGTGGAGAACCTCGTCGACCGACTCGGCGAGCGTGCGTCCATAGTGCAGGGCGTCGCGGATGCCCTGCGCGGTGACGGGATCTTTGAAGTGTCCGGAGTCGCCGGGCAATGCCCAGCCCGGGCCCGCGGAACGGCGGAAGTACGAGGAAATGCCGGTGGCGGAACGGATCCGGCCCACGCGCTCACACCCGCGCAGTCGGCTGGTCAAATCCGGAATCCGGGCAAGGGCCTCGGCGTAGCGGCGTTCCGCCACACCGGGACCGCGTCCGAGGTCGCTGACCGTGGGCGGCTGCACCAGGCTGAGCACCAGGCCGTCGTCGCACGGGAAGGCGGTGCCGAGGTCGGCACCGACACGCCACTGGGCGGCGATGTGGCGGGGAGCGTCGGCGGCATCGCGCCAGTAGGCGAAATAGCAGTCGCGCCCGCTCGGCACGCTCAGAAAAGGTCGTTCGGCGCCCACCGCGCGGGCGATGGTGCTGCGCCGCCCGTCCGCGCCGACAACGAGCGCGGCGCGGATCTCCCTGGTCTGGCCCGCGGCGTCGAGGTATCGCACACCGGCGCACCGGTTCCCGTCCCAGACCACCGAGGTGACCCGGCAGCGCGGCCGCACCTGCGCGCCCGCGTTCACCGCGGTGCGCACCAGCACGGCGTCGAGTCCGGTGCGGCGCACACACATCGCGTAGTCGATGCCGTCGACCGAGGGAAAGCCAGAACCGACACCGTGGCCCGCGGCCTGTGCGTAGGCCCTGGTCAACCGTGGCGCACCGAGTGCTTCGACGGCGGCCAATGCATCGAGGCGCTGGAGCTCGGCCAGCCCGGCCGGCCAGAGCAGGTGGGTGGACAGGGTGTCCGACGGCAAGATGGCGGCGTCGAGCACGACCACAGCGCGACCCGCCCTCGCGAGTGTCGCCGCGGTAGCCGACCCCGCGCAGCGCGCGCCGACCACGACGACGTCGGTCCTTTCGACTGCGGTGACGGGGGAATCGACCATGAAGACCACCTCGGTCACTGAGTCTCGGACAGTGTGTCCGATTGATGATGAGGCGGGCCGTATTCAGGTGTCAATAGCCAACCGGGACAGGGGGATTGCCGCGGCCCCTACCCCCGCCACCACGGCGGCCCGCGGGTCTACGGGCACAATGGGACGCATGGGCAATGCCAGCGCACCCGGTGCGGCATCGGCGACGGATAGCCGATGCCCTCACTGACCCGTGTCCCGCGATCGGCGCGCAAACCCGCTGACGACCGGCGGGCGGAATTCGAACGACGGGTCCTGACCGCGGTCGAAGACCTGCTGGCCGACGGCACGCCGTTCACCGAGATCGCCGTGCAGAGGATCGCCGCCGCGTCCGGGTCGGCGAGATCTACCTTCTATCGCTACTTTCCGGACAAGAGCAGACTGCTGATCCGAATGGCCGAGTTGGCCACCGCCGATCTGTTCGCCGCGGCCGAGATGTGGTGGAGTGCCGAGCACACCGATCAGCAGGCCGGAGTCGTGCTGGCCATGCGCGCGATGATCGGCGGTTTCCGCGACCATCGCTATCTGCTGCTCGCCCTGACCGAAGTGGGCTCCTACGACCGGGAGGTCGGTGCCTACTGGCGTTCCCGAGTGGCGACCTTCGCCGAACTGGTGCGTGCCCGGCTGGCGGCCGAACAGGCGTCGGGCCGCGTCGGGCCGCAGCTCGATCCCCGAGCCACCGCCCTGATTCTCACCTCGATGGTCGAACGCACGATCTCGGTCGCCTTCGCCGCCGAAACCGGTGTCGGCGAGGAGGAATTGGCCGAATCACTCGGTCGCGCGATCTGGCTCGTCATCTACGGGGACGCGCCCTAGTCGCTGTCCTTCTGCGAGACAGCGTCCTCGGCAGCGGCAGCGGCTGCGGCTGCGTCTGTGGTTGTGTGGGCGGAACGTTTGCGGCGCGGTGTCGTCTGATCGATGCGCGGATCCTCGGTCACCGCATAGTGTTTGACGTACTCGGACAGGAACGCCTGCACTGTCGCGGTGGCCGGAATGGCCAACAGTGCGCCGACCGCGCCGAGCAGCGCGCCACCGGCGAGTACCGACAGCAGGGCGATCGCGGCATTGACGTCGACGGTGCGCGCGGTGATCCGAGGCTGTAGCAGATAGTCCTGGAACCACTGGTAGACAACCGCGAACACGATGATCCATACCGCGTCCATCGGGTCGACGGTCAGCGCCACGAAGACCGGAACGATTGCGGCGATGTAGGTGCCGATGGTCGGGATGAACGCGGAGATCACGCCGAACCAGACCCCGAGCGCGATGGGGTTGGGCAGGTGCAGGATCGACAGGAATACCCCGTGCACGATCGCGGAGACGATCGCCAGCAGCAACCGCGAGAACAGGTAGCCGCCGGTCTTGTCGATGGCGAGGTCCCAGGCGTGCAGGAAGGTCTGCTGGCGGGCCGGCGGCAGGAGCGAGCACACCGTGCGCCGCACCTTCGGGCCGCCCGCGGTGAGGTAGACGCTGAACAGCGCGATGGTCAGGACCTGGGCCAAGCCGCCCAGGACCGTGGTCGACACGCCCCAGGCATTGTCGGCGGCGGTGTGCGCGTAGCTCTCGAGCAGGTCTGATTCGCGCAGCAGCCGTTGGCTCAGGTCGTGCGTTGTGAAGTGCTGTCCGAAGGTGTGATTGACCCAGTCCACGCCCTCGTCGAGCAGTCGTGGCGTCTCATGGACCAGGTTGGTCGCCGTCTCCACGAGCAGGGTCACCAGTGCGGCGAGAAAGGCCAGCACGCAGAGGAAGGTGGCGATGAATACCAGGCCGGTGGCGAGACCACGCGGTACCCCCCGCCGCACCAGCAGCGCGACGGGCGGCTCCATCGCCAGCGAGATGAAGAACGCGACGAACAAGATGATCAGGATGCCGGTCAGCCGGTGGAACGCCCAGTCCGCGAGCAGGAACAATCCGAAGAACACCAGTGCCAGCACCATGGCCCGAGGTAGCCACGTCGGCATTCTGGTTCGCGCGGGCGCCTGCGCAGCGCTGTCCCCGGGGTCGATGTCCACGACTTCCAGTGTCGCCCCGGGGCGGTCCTTTTCCCGGCATCAACGCGGCGTCGACCTGCCCGAAGAGGCGGCCCGCTTCTCGGGCAAATAGTTGCAGTTCCTGAAATATTGCAGTTTGTGCTAATTTATGGGCGTGACTCAGGAGCCGGTCAAACAGGCCGCGGTCGGTCTGCGTGAACAGAAGAAGCAACGGACCCTGCTCGATCTCTGCCTCGCCGCGCGGCGATTGGCGGTCGAGCACGGGCTGGACGCGACGAACGTCGACGACATCGCCAAGGCCGTGGGCGTCTCGCCGCGCACGTTCTTCAACTATTACGAGACCAAGCTGGACGCGGTGGTCGGCCCGATCGGTGAGATCGGTACGCCCGAAGCCAGAAGCGAATTCGTCGCAGGCGGTCCGACCGGTGTGCTCATCGAAGACCTCACCTGGCTGCACGCCGCGGGCTTCCAGCCGGAAAGCGAAGTGCGCGAGGGTATCTCGCTGGTCACGAAACTGGTGATGGCCGAGCCGAGAGTGCTCGCCGCCTTCATCGCCTCCGGCGCCCGGATGGAGGCCGCCATCGCCGAACTCCTCGCGGCCAGGTGCGGGGCCGACGTCGACCCCGGATTCGCCTCGCTCACCGCGGGAATCATGACAACCATCACCACGCGGGCGGCGATGTCGCTGGCCGCGGACCCGAACGGGTCGCTGGCGGCAGCGCTGCACGAGCACTGCGCCATGGCCTCCCGGCTGTTCCGGCCGGACGACAGCACAAGGGAGACGCTCCGATGACCACGACGGCCGACTCGCCGCCCACCCCGATCGTCCTGACGCAGAAGCGGATCTGGCTGATCTTCTCCGCTCTGATCGCGGGCATGTTCCTGGCCAGCCTCGATCAGATGATCGTCGGCACCGCGATGCCGACCATCGTCGGCGAACTGGGCGGTGTCTCGCACATGGCCTGGACCGCCACCTCCTACCTGCTCGCCACCACCATTGTGATGCCGATCTACGGAAAACTCGGCGATATGTTCGGCAGGCGATGGCTGTTCCTGTTCGCGATCACCGTCTTCACCGCCGCGTCGATCGGCGCCGCCGCGTCGACCAGCTTCTGGGAGTTCATCGCGTTCCGCGGTCTGCAAGGTGTGGGTGGCGGCGGTCTGATGATCCTGGCGCAGGCCATCATCGCCGATGTGGTGCCCGCCAAGGACCGCGGCAAGTACATGGCTCCGATGGGTGCTGTCTTCGGCATCACCTCGGTCGCCGGACCGCTGCTCGGCGGACTGTTCGCCGACCATCTCGACTGGCGGTGGTGCTTCTGGATCAATGTGCCGATCGGCATCGCCGCGCTGTTCATCGCCTTCCGCTACCTGAACATCCCCAGCCATCGGCCCAAGTTCCGGCCCGACTACCTCGGCATCGTGCTCATGTCGACCGCGACCACCTTGCTGATCCTGATCACCGACTGGGGCGGCAAGCAGTACGCCTGGGGCTCGACGGTGATGGTGTCGATGATCGCCGCTCTCGTCATCGTGGTCGCGGCCTTCGTGTTCGTCGAGTCGAGGGCCGAGGAGCCGATGCTGCCGCTGTGGCTGTTCCGCAATCGCACCTTCGTGCTCACCTCGCTGATCGGATTCCTCGTCGGCCTGGTGATGTTCGCGGCCATCGGCTTCATCCCGACCTACCTGCAGATGGCCAGCGGTACCTCCGCGTCGGTGTCGGGTCTGCTCCTGATCCCGATGATGATCGGCATGATGCTCACGCTGATCACCTCGATGAACGCGATCACCAAAACCGGTCGCTACCGGGTGTACCCGCCGATCGGCGCCGCGCTGATCGGGATCGACATGCTGTGGCTGACCCGCCTGGACGCCAACACCTCGATGTGGCTGGTCTCGGCCATGCTGTTCGTGATGGGCGCCGGCCTCGGCCTGATCATGCAGATCATCGTGCTCGTGGTGCAGAACGCGGTGGCCCCCGACCAGATCGGCACGGCGACCAGCGCCAACAACTACTTCCGTGAAATGGGTGGCGCGCTGGGCATCGCGATCTTCGGTTCCATCTTCACCGGCAGGCTGACCGAGAACCTCACCGGCGCGTTCCAGGCGAACTGGCAGGAAGCGGCGGCGGCGAAAATCGATCCGAGCGCACTGATTCCCTCGGTGGTCAAGAACCTGCCGGACAACCTGCACGACGCGATCGTCAGCGCCTACGTCGACGCGCTGGTCCCCGGGTTCTGGTACCTGATCCCGGGTGCGGTGCTCGCGTTCGCGCTCGCGTTGTTCATCCCGCATCTGACACTGTCCGACGAAGCGGGAATGGTCGCGCGTGGTGAAGCGGTGATGGCCGAGACCGAGCCGGACCTGGTCAAGGAGAGCTGAGCGGGCCGCCTGCCGATCCGGCCGATGCTGCGGCGAATGTATAAGGCCCGCTATCGATTTCGGTAGGGCGGCCTTATCATTCAGGTCGGACACCGTGCGACGTCGCAGCGCCGATCAGAGGAGCGAGTCAGTGACTACCTATACCGAGCAGTGGTCGGAACTGTTCGGAATGACGCTCGACGACTGGCTGTGCACCGGGACCGTGAACGAGGTGCATCCCGACCTGAGCTGGGATCGGGTGCGCCGGTACGCGGTGGCGGAGATGAACAAACGGCTGGCGGACAGCTGGAGAGCCGGCGTAGACGAGGCGGGGACGATCAGTAGCGCCTCGCTCGCGCTCTTCGACGAGGGGCACATGAAAGCGATCGCGACCGAGGTGCGGGTCGCGACGATCGACAGCGTCGCCTGGATGTCGCAGCTCAGCGTCAGACGTCCGGTGGACGGGTCCACCGGAGGCCGCTGACGGAGTGCGGCAGGGGCTGCCGATCACCTGATGGTAGTGGGCTTCGGGGCTGTTCGGTTCAGCCGTCGAGGTATCGCCGCGGCGATGTGCCGACCGTTCGGCGAAAGGCCGCGAGAAACGCACTGGCGGTGGCGTATCCGACGGTGTGCGCGACGAGGAAGACGGGCCGGCCGTCGGCCAGCAGTGGCAGCGCGGCCTGGATTCTCGCGTGGGTGCGCCAGCGGTCGAAACTCATCCCGGTGTCCTGCACGAACAATCGGGTGAGCGTGCGACGGCTCACGCCGACGGCCCGGGCGTGGGCTTCCAGGCTGCGCGGGTCGGCCGGGTTGTCCAGTAGCGCGTCGGCGACTGTGCGTACTCGTTCGTCGACGGGGTGGGGCACGTCGATCGGCGTCGCGGGCAGCGGCTGCAACAGGTCGAGGACGACCGCCTCGGCGCGGAGCCGCTGATCATCGGCCAGTGTGCTCTGGGCGAGGTGCACGATCAAGTGGGCCAGCAGGCCGTCGACGCGGACCGCGGTGGGTTCGGACCAGTCCAGCGCGCAGCGGTCCGGTTCGAAATAGAGGCTGCACAGCACGGCGTCGCGGCTCGCGCCGGTCTTGTGCGCGACTCCTGCGGGCAGCCATAACGCGCGGGTCGGCGGCACGATCCAATGCGCTTGTCCCACAGCGACTCCGAGCACGCCGCTGCGTGTCCAGGCCAGCTGGTGCTGGGGGTGGTAGTGCTCGTGGGTCCACTGTCCGGCCGCGAGCGGGAAGCTGCCGACCACGATCGCGCCCACGCCCGGGGAGCGGGTTCGAAGGCGGGTTCGGGCACATTCTGAGTCTATGTCCTCAATGCGCTATCAGTTGGCCTGGTGACGTCTAGCAGCCATCTGTCTTCGCTGCCTACCGTCGATGCATGACTTCGATCTCCACGGCGGAATCCGGCTCGGGCGCAGATGTGGCTCGGCGCCGCGCGGTGCTGATCGTGCTCTGCCTGGTCCAGTTCATGTTGAATCTGGACGACAACGTGGTCAGTGTCGCGCTGCCCACCGTGCGCGACGACCTCGGATTCACCACCGCGGGTCTCGCGTGGGTGGTGAACGGCTACATCCTCGCCTTCGGCGGGTTCCTGTTGTTGTTCGGCCGGGTGGCCGATCTCCTGGGTCGGCGCCGGGTGTTCCTCAGCGGCGTAGCCGTTTTCGGCGTGGCGAGCGTGTTGTGCGGGCTCGCGCAGGAACCGTGGCAGTTGGTGGCGGGGCGATTCGTTCAGGGCACAGGTGCGGCGATGGCGAGCCCGGCCGCGCTCGCGCTGCTCACTCTGCTTTATCCGGGTGCGGGCGAACGTGCCAAGGCGATCGGCATCTGGGGCGCGACGGCCGCGGTGGGCGCCACATCCGGGCTGGTGATCTCCGGGGCTCTGACGGGGTTCGCTTCGTGGCGGTGGGTTTTCCTGATCAACGTCCCGGTTGTTGTCGTGGCTTCGGTGCTGCTGCCACGGTGGGTTGCGGAGAGCCGGAGTGGACCACGTACGCGGGTCGATGTCGTGGGAGCGGCCCTCATCACCGGCGCACCGGTGCTACTGGTCTACGGCTTGCTGCGCGCGTCCGAAACCGGTTGGGGCGAACTCGGTTCCACGATGGCGATGATCGCTGCGGTCTTGCTGGCGGTGGTGTTCGTGATCGTGGAGCGGCGCACCGAAGAACCGCTGGTTCCGTTGTCGTTCCTGGCTTTTCGGCCACGAGCGGTGGCCAATGGGGCGACCCTGCTGTTCTCCGCCGCCTTCTACGCGATGGCCTTCCTGCTGATGCTGCACCTCCAGACCGTTCTCGGCTACGGACCTTTCATCGCGGGTCTGGCGTATCTGCCTTTCGGGGCGGGGATTCTGGCCGGGATGTGGGTGTCGTCGCGGGCGGTGAACCGGCTCGGTGAGCGTGCTGGGCTGGTGACCGGACTCCTTGTCAGCGCGGTGGGCCTGGTGCTGATGTCGGGCATCGACGGCCATGACAGCTACGCCTCGGGGGTGCTGCCCGCCCTGCTCGTCACCAGCATCGGCTGCGGGATGAGCCTGCCCGCGTTGGCGGTCACCGCACTCACCGGCACCACCGAGGACAACGCCGGAATCGGCTCCGCCGTCCTCAGCTCGGTCCAGCAACTCGGCGGCGCACTGGGTTTGGCGATCCTGGTGACGCTCGCCACGCGTCGCGGTGACTCCTCGGCCGGCTCGATCGACGCTCGGCAGGCCGCGACCCAAGCGTTCTCCTATGCCCTGACGATCGCCGCCGCGCTGGTCGGGCTCGCTGCGGTGCTGATCGCGACGATGCTGCGCAATCACACTCGAGAAACCGAATAGTTGTATCGTGGTGTGCGAATAGGTACTCCAGGGCGGAGGGGAGGAGGCGCGGTGGGCGACAATGTGGAGCCTGTCGATGCATCACCGCCCACACAGCGCGTCGTGTCCGTGCTGGAACTTCTCGCCGACGCGGCTGAACCGCAGACCTCGGCGCAGATCGCCGATTGCCTCGCGCTGAGCCGGTCGACGGTCGGCAACGTGCTCTCCGCGCTGCGGGCGCGCGGGTGGGTCACTCGCCGCGGTGATCTGACCTACGAGTTGGGTCCCGCGTTCCTGCGGACCGCCGAGCGAGAACGAAGCAAGCTCGCCGAGGACTCGTCGTTGCACGCCGCCCTGCAGGGCCTGGCGCAGGACGTGGATTGTGGTGTCGCACTGGTTGTTGTCGACGGCGCCGAGATCCTGTTCAGCGCCGTCGTCGAGAACCGTGGACGAATTCCCGCCGGAATCTCGGTCGGCACCAGATTGCCGCTCATCCCGCCCGCCGCGGCGACGATCGTGGCCCATTCCGCCGACCTGATCCGGCAACCGTGGCTGGCGGCGGCCGAGCCGCAAGATCGCGTGAAATTCGAGCGGCTTCTGGGCGACATCCGCGTCGTCGGCGCCGCGGTCTGGGGGGTCGACTCCCGCAGCGTCGCCACCCTCGATGTCCTCGCCGACGTCGTCGACCATCTCGCCCACGATCCGGTCAGCCGAACGCTGCGCGAACGGGTGCTCGCGCTGCTCGGGGAGATCAGCGGCACGGCTTATCGTCCTGCCGAACTCGACACCGATGTGGCACTGCCGATCAGTTACGTGTCGGCGCCCGTCTTCGGCTCCGGCGGGGATGTGCTGGCGGAGCTGATCGTCGGCCCGATGCGGGCCGCGGTGACCAGGGCCGAACGCGACCGTTACCTGGCCGCGGTGATCGCGGCAGCGAAAGTGATTCCCGGCCTGCGTTGACCGCCACCGAGAGCTTGTGATCATCGACGCCACCGCACGGGTAGCGCGTTCGGTCCACGCAGCGCCACCCCGACCCGACTGGAGCCTCTCGGTGCATGGCGCGGGGTGTTAGCGGCTGGTCTCCATCGTCTGCTTGAAGATGGTCAGGCCGTGGTCCATTGCCGCGCCCATCGGGACGGCGAGGTCGTCGGGTTGGACGTCGTGGATCCAGACGAATCGGCTGTGGCCGTCACCGTGGGGGAAGACCTGCATCGACGCGTTGTCGTGGGTGGGCCGCATGGTGTCGCCGATGACGGAATAGGCGATTCGGCGTGATTGCTCGTCGAAGGCGATGAGGCGCTCGCGGACGACTGTTCCGTCGGCGAAAGTGGCGGTCCTGACCCCGGGCTCGACGAGTCGGCTGTCGGTGACGAATCCCGGGGCCATCCGGACAGGGCCGTCGGTGAAGTCGCTGATGACCGCCCACACCTGTGCGGGGTCGGCGTCGATGAGGATCTCTTTGTGCACGGAAGCCATGCTCTGTGTCGCTTTCTGTCGTGGGTGTCTGTGAGGAGGCGTTATCGCCGGAAGTCGCGGAAGGTGGCGCGCAGGTCGTCGATGATCAGGTCGGGTTCCTCCATGGCCGCGAAGTGGCCGCCGCGATCGAATTCGGTCCAGCGCACGATGGTGTGGTTGCGTTCGGCGATGCGACGGACGGGGACACCGAGGTCGTTCGGCAACACGGCCACCGCGACCGGCACCTCGGTCGCGGGCTCGGGCCGGCCCCACGTCGCGGCGCCCTCGTAGTAATAGCGCGCCGAGGAACCAGCGGTGCCGTTGAGCCAATAGATCATGACGTTGGTGAGCATCGTGTCACGGTCGACGGCGTCCTCGGGGACATCGGTCGAATCGGTCCAGTCCTTGAAGCGCTCGACGATCCAAGCCAGTTGCCCCACGGGGGAATCGGTGAGCGCGTAGGACAGTGTCTGCGGGCGGGTGGCCTGCAGCATCGCGTACGCGCCGAGTTCGTACTGGGCGCGCTGAGCCAGCTGGAGGGCCCGCTTCTCGGCCGGGTTGTCGAGATCGGCCGTCTCGGAAGTGACGGTGGCCGAGGCGATCATGGTCACGTGCAACGCCACGAGGTGGTCGGGATCGAGCACCGCCAGTTCGCGCGAGATGGCAGCACCGGTGTCCTCGCCGTGGGCGGCGTAGCGCTCGTAGCCGAGTCGGCGCATCAGCTCGGCCCAGGCTCGCGCGGCCCGGCTGGTCGACCAGCCGATCGCGGGACCGGACAACCCGAAGCCGGGAATCGTCGGCACTACCACGTCGAACGCGTCCTCGGCCCGGCCGCCGTGCGCGACCGGATCGGTCAGCGGCCCGATCACGTCGAGGAACTCCACGATCGATCCGGGCCATCCATGGGTGAGGATCAACGGCATCGCACCGGGTTCGGCCGACCGGACATGGAGGAAATGCACAGCGTGACCGTCGATCTCGGTGCGGAACTGCGGGAACGCGTTGAGGCGCGCCTCCTGCGCTCGCCAGTCGTAGGTGGTTCGCCAGTACCGCACCAGTTCCTGGGTGTAGTCGAGCGGAATACCCTGCGCCCAGCCGACCCCGGTCACACCGTCGGGCCAGCGGGTGTCGTCCAGACGTCGATGGAGATCGTCGAGCTGGGACTGCGCGACGTCGATGCGGAAGGGAGTGATTGCTTCGCTCATGAAAACCACGCTACGAGACAGTTAGGACAGTTTCTGCCCTAGCAGTGGGGGAGAATGCGAACTGTGTTGGAAACTTCGGCTCGCCTCCTCGAACTCCTGTCGTTGCTGCAAACGCCAAGGGTGTGGACCGGCGCCGACCTGGCCGAACGCCTCGAGGTCGACGCTCGCACGGTCCGTCGCGACATCGACAAGCTGCGCACCCTCGGCTACCCGGTGCACGCGGTGGCCGGCACCGCCGGATACCGGTTGGGCGCGGGCACCAAGCTGCCACCGCTGCTGCTGAACGACGACGAGGCGGTCGCCGTTGTCCTCGGACTGCGCACGGCCGCGGGCGGATCGGTCACCGGCATCGAGGAGAGTTCGCTACGAGCGCTGGCGAAACTGGAGCAGATCCTGCCGTCACGGCTGCGACACCGGGTCTCGGCGTTGCACGCCGCGACCGTCACCGTGCCCGCCGGAACCGCAACGGTCGACCCCGAGGTACTGACCGCGATCGCCGCCGCGATCCGAGACCACGAACGGCTCCGGTTCGACTACCGCACCCACGACGGCGCCGAGGTCCGGCGAACAGCCGAGCCCCATCGACTCGTGCACACCGGGCGGCGCTGGTACCTGGTCGGCTGGGACGTCGAGAAGCAGGACTGGCGCACCTACCGTGTCGACCGACTCCGCCCGCGAATCCCCACCGGGCCACGCTTCACCCCACGCGAGGCGCCCGAAGTCGACCTGGGCGGGTGGGTATCGCGCGGTGTCAGCACCTCCGCCTACCGCTATCAGGCCCGCATCACGCTGGAGGTGTCGGCGGCCGTGGCGGCGGATCGCATCCCGCCGACTGTCGGAGTCATCGAAGCGATCGACGAAGGGCACTGCCTGCTGCGCACCGGCTCGAACTCGCTCGACGAAATAGCGGTCTACACCGGGCTTTTCGGCTTCGGATTCCACGTACACGAACCGCCCGAACTGATCCAGCACCTGCGCGCGCTGGCTGACCGAGTCACCGCGGCCATCACACCATGCGACGACCCGCGGGGTTCGGGGCACAGCGCATCGCGCTGACCGACGGTGCCGTCCGTTTTCCGCCGGATCCGAAGCGGCGCGATTCCTATCGTCGGTGCCATGGACAGCGAACGGATTCCGGAGATTTCGACCATTGCGTTGCGCGCGCCGGTGGTGTGGTTCATGGCGCTGGCCGCCGCGCTGGCGACCGCGAGTGTGTACCTGCTGCAACCGGCCGTCGCCGAGGTCGCCGGATCGCTGGACACCTCCGCGGCGGCGATCGGCACCGCGTTGGCCTGCGGCCCGATCGGCTATCTGGCGGGGTTGGTGTTGCTGGTGCCGCTGGTGGACCGGTTCGCGCCCCGCACCGTGGTGGCGGCGCAGTTCGCGGCGCTGGCGCTGGCTTCGGTCGCCGGGGCGGCGGCCCGTTCGCCGTTGACCTTGGGGATCGTCATCGGTGTGGTCGGCGCGGGGTCGGCGGTCGGAGCTCAGTTGAGTTCGGTGGCAGGGCGGTTCGCGGCCCCCCAACGGCAGGCCACGGTTCTGGGGATCGTCACCGCGGGCATTTCGGCCGGAATCCTCGCCGGGCGCATCGTCGGTGGCTGGCTCACCGAGATGATCGGTTGGCGCGCAATGCTGCTGGTGTTCGTGGTGCCCTGTGTCGTGGTGGCGGCAGTGTCGTATGTGGTGCTGCCCGCGGTGCGTGGGCGGGCAGCTACCGGATATCTGGATACGGTGCGGGGGATGCCCGGCCTGTTCGCCCGCTTCGCCGCGTTGCGCTGGGCGGCAACGCGAGGCGCGCTGTGGTTCTTCGCGTTCTGTGCGGTGTGGGCTGGGCTCGCGGTGGCGCTGTCGCAGCCGCCGTACTCGTATACCCCCGAACGGATCGGCCTGTATGCCTGCGCGGGGCTGGCGGGCGTCTTCGCCACCAGGATCGCCGGCAGCTGGACCGATCGTGTCGGCCACCGGAAGGTGATCCTGGTCGGTCTCGCGCTCGCGCTGAGCTCGGTCGTGGTCTTGTCCGTCGCGCTGTCGAACACTGTGGTGACGCTGATCTGTCTCGGCCTTTTCGATGCCGGACTGTTCGCCGCGCAAGTCGCCAATCAGAGTGCGGTGCTGGCCATCGATTCCTCCGCGCCGGCTCGCTTCAACAGCGCCTACATGTCCGTCTACTTCGTGGGAGGAAGCCTGGGCACGGCGTTCGGCGCGGCGGCGATCGGCTGGTTCGGCTGGGTTGGTTCGGTCGCTGCCGCCGCGACCGCCACGGCAGCGGCGGGCGTGGTCGCCCTGGCCGATCGGTCGCGCATCAGCGCGGATTCGTTCGGTGTCACAGCAGGCGAGGACGGCCGCGATCGTGCGGAGATTTCGGGCGGACGCTGAGCCGGATGCGCGCGGGGCTAGGTGCTGGGGTCGGGCGCTGCTCCGGAGCCGGAAGTCGGCGAGGCCACCGCGGCCTCGCCGGTCTCGGCTTCGTCGGCATCGGGCTCGTCGACTGCTGGTTGTGCTCCGGTGGCTATGTCGATCTGCTCGCCGATGTAGCGGATGATCACCGCGATCATCGCCACGACGGGCACGGCGAGGAAGGCCCCGGTGATGCCGTAGAGCGAGCCGCCCGCGGTGACCGCGAGCAGCACGATGACGGCGTGGAGTTCCATGCTGCGGCTTTGCAGGACCGGTTGCAGCACATTGCCTTCCAGCTGCTGCACCGCGATGACGATGCCGAGCACGATCAATGCCGTGGTGAGCCCGTTGCCGACCAGCGCGACGAGGACGGCGAGCGCACCGGCGACGAACGCGCCGACCATCGGGATGAATCCGCCGATGAAGGTGATCACCGACAGCACCAACGCCAGTGGCACATCGAGGATGAACAGCGACGCGCCGATGAGGACGGCGTCGACCATGCTGACGATCGCCTGGGTCCGGATGAAGCCACCCAGAGTCGCCCACACCCGCTCCAAAACGGCTTCGACGTGGCGGCCGCTGCGGTTGCCGAACACCTGATGCATCCAGGGCAGAAAACGCGGCCCGTCCTTCAGGAAGAAGAACACCAGCACCAGGACCAGGAACAGGGTGATCAGTAGCGATGTCGCGGTGGACACGCCGGTGAACACACCGTTGGCGATCTGTGCGCCGCTGGACTGGAGTCGTCCGATGATCGCCTCGACCGCGGAATCGAGTTGCTCGTCGCGGATGCGCAGCGGTGGTCCCTGGATCCAGCCGCGTACCTGGTTGACCCCGTCGGTGGCCTTGTCGGCGAGCTGCGGTGCTTGATCGGCCACCGAGGGCACGATCGAGGCGACGACCCCGGCCAGCAGGGCGACGAACCCGAGTAGCGTGATCGACGCGGCGAGCGCGGGTGGCAGTTTGCGCCGGATCAGCCAGCGGGTCAGGGGCCACAGGATCGTGGTCACCACGACCGCCAGCGCCACGGGCAGGATCACCACCCAGAGCCGGGCGGTGATCGTGCCGAGTACCCATGCGCCCGCCGCGATCGCCACGATGCACAGCGCCCATTTGGCCAGCCACAGGATCCCGCCACCGATCACGTCCCCGCGTTCACGCGAAGGCTTGTCGTTCGGTTGCGCCCCACTGGTTTTCTTCACCGGCCCGCTCACGTCGCCCAGTCTGGCACGCGCGCCGCGTCCATCGGAACTTGTCGGTGCCACGGCCTAGCGTTTCGTCCATGTCGGAAACCATCACTGTCGGCGGCATCACCATCGACAGCAACGATCCCGCCGAACTGGCCGAGTTCTGGAGCTCCGCCCTCGGTTACACGGTCCTCGTCGACTCCGGGGACTACATCATGATCACCCCGCCCGGCGTCGGTTTCGGGGAGGGGCGTTATCTCGCGTTCCAGCTGGTTCCTGAAACCAAGGTGACCAAGAACCGGGTGCACATCGATTTCCAGACCACGGCTCGCGCGGCCGAGGTCGCCCGGCTGACGGCGCTGGGAGCCACGGTCCACGGCGAACACTCGCTGCCCGGTTTCGCCTGGACCGTGCTGCAGGACCCGCACGGCAACGAGTTCTGCGTCGTCGCCGCCGAGAGCTGAGCGAAGTGGCATGCTGTGCACAATGGCATGAAGTGCATCCTGCGCTGTCTGACGTGTTCGCATCGTGGGTGAGCTGATCAGTCCGGCGCGGGCTCGGCCTCGGCGCGATCGAGTTCTTCGTCGAGCGCGATGGCAGCGGCGATCAGGGCCAGGTGGGTGAAGGCCTGCGGGAAGTTGCCCAGCTGCTCACCCGAGGGACCGATCTCCTCGGCGAACAACCCGACGTGGTTGGCGTAGGTGAGCATCTTCTCGAACGCGTAGCGGGCCTGTTGCAAGCGGCCGGTTCGGGCGAGGGCCTCGACATAGAGAAAGCTGCACAGGTTGAAGGTGCCTTCGGTGCCGAGCAGGCCATCCGGTGACGCCTCGGGGTCGTATCGGTAGACCAGGCTGTCGCTGACGAGTTCCTTGTCCATGGCGTCGAGGGTGCTCAGCCACATCGGGTCGGTGGGGGACAGGAATCTCATCCGGGGCATGAGCAGCAGCGAGGCGTCCAGGACGTCGGTGGCGAAGTGCTGGACGAACGCTTGGCGTTTCTCGCTCCAGCCGCGGTCGATGATCTGCCGGAAGACCGCGTCGCGTTCGGCGGTCCAGCGGACCACGTCGGCGGGCCTGGCTTGCGCGTTCGCCATGCGGATGCTGCGGTCGAAGGCCACCCAGGTCATCAGGCGGCTGTAGGTGAATTCCTGGCGGCCGCCGCGGGTTTCCCAGATGCCCTCGTCGGGGCGATCCCAGTTGTTCGCGAGCCAGTCGACAAGGCGGCTGAATGTCCGCCAACCGGCGATGGCGGCCATATCGGTCCCCTGCGCCAGCGCGTCCGCTGCCTCGCCGTAGATGTCGAGCTGGATCTGGTCAGCTGCGCCGTTGCCGACCCGGACCGGCGCCGAACCCTGGTATCCCTCCAGGTGGGGCAGCGTTATTTCGTCCAGGCGTGGGTCGCCGTCGACGCGGTACATGATCTGCAAGGGTTCGCCGGAGGCGGTGCCGCCCGCGTCGACCCGGTCGCGCAGCCAGCGACGGAACGCATAGGGCTCCTCGGTGAAGCCGAGGTCGCTCAGCGCCCGCACCGACAGCGAGGCGTCGCGGATCCAGGTGTAGCGGTAGTCCCAATTGCGTTCGCCGCCGATTTGTTCGGGCAATCCCATGGTGGCCGCGGCGATCGGCGCGCCGGTCGGGGCGTAGGTGAGCAGTTTGAGGGTGATCGCGGACCGATTGACCATGTCCCGCCAGCGCCCGCGGTAGGTGGACGAGCGCAACCAGGTCTGCCAGAAGCGACGGCACTGGTCGAACTCGTGGGCGATCGTTGCCCACATCGGTGCCGACGAGAAGTCCGCGCCCGCGGGAGCGGTGGTCAGCACGACCGCGGCTCGCTCACCGGCGGACAAGGTGAATCGCGCGGTGATGTCGGCGCCGTCGGGGTGCAACGCGATCGGGTCGGTGGATTGCAGGTGCAGATCGGCGATGCCGGAACGGAAGACGGCGGTTCGTTCATCGACTCGGTCGAGGGTGTGGGTGGCGCGGGCATAGTCGAACCGGGGGCGGCAGGCGAGAGTGAACGTGAAGCTTCCCCGCACCACCCGCGCGAATCGCACCAATCTGTGCCGGTCGGCGGGTTCGGTGCCGCGAATCGGCTCCATGAAGTCGGCGACCTCGCCCACGCCGTCGGGTCCGGAGAACCGCGTCAACAGAATGGCGGTGTCGGGCAGGTACAGCTGCCGGACGGTCACCGGGTTGGTGGTGTCGACGGCGAGCGAGCAATGTCCGCCCTTCTCGCTGTCGAGCAGCGACGCGAACACACTCGGTGAATCGAACCGTGGCGCGCACCACCAGTCGATCGTTCCGGCGGCCGATACCAGCGCCGCTGTCTGCAGATCACCGACGATGCCGTGCTCGTCGATCGGCGGGTACGAGTTCACGAACACTCCTCGCCTCGGACCGCCGTTCGCGCGGTCGGCGAGCTTCAGCCAACCAGCGAACGGCGGCGTCGGCCTCATCCGGAACGGGTGAATCCCGCGCCTCGGAGCTGAGGTTGGCGTGTTCGGCACGAGATTGGCGCGTTCTGTTCTTGTCGTGGCCGCGAGGTAATTCGACACTTACGTTCGGATGGTCGGTGAGTGAACGATGGGAGTGTGCGGTGACAAGGGAGAGTGCCACTGTCTACGTGATTTCCGCGCTGGAGTCGAAAGGAACCGCGACCCGCGACGACTTCGACGTAGCCGGTATCGTCGCCACGTTCCGCGATCTCATCGACGGGTGGGACTTCCGCTTGCTGGAGCGGGAAACGTTCTGGCAGATCGCCTCGACCTACCTCAGGACGTGACGTTGCGAACCGGAGGCGAACCCGTTTCCCAGCGCCGGGCAGCCCGGCGCAGCGAGCCCGCGTCGGAGTAGCCGAGCAGTTCCGCCTGCTTGGTGCCGCTGAGCGAGCCTCCGGACGCCGCTCGCGACAACCTCGCGCTGCGGGCCCGGTCCAGTTCGACCCGCCAGGTGGTGCCGGATTCGGCCAGCCGCCGCTGCAACGTGCGAGGGCTGATGTTGAGGATCTGGGCGACACTGTCGAGCGAGACCGCCCCGCCGTCGATGGCCTCGTCCACCGCGTCGGCCACTCGTGCGGGCCAGGCCGAGGCAAGGGTCGGCGGTGGCGCCAGGGCGGCGGCCAGCGGTTCCAGAACCGCTGCCAGGACGGGATCAGCGGTGGTCAGGGGAAGATTCAGGTCCGCGGAGCGGAAAGTCATCGAGTCGGCCGGTGCGTCGAATTCCAGTGTGGCGGAGCCGAAGACGGCACGAAAGCGGTCCACGTGCGCGGGAGCGGCCTGACGCAGTGAGACACGCACCGGGTTCAGCGGATCGTCGACGACCCGGCGCGCGCGGCTCAGGACGGCCGACAGGCCCCACAGCTGGGTGTGGTCCCTGCCACGGCCTTCGCCGTCGAGCATCTCGAGGTACAGGGTGGACTCGTCCTCGGTCTCGGTGACCAGGTCGAAGCGGTGATTGGTGGTGACCGCGGTGATGTAGGGACCGCAGGTGGCCAGCCCGGCTCCCAGCGTCGGCGCGGACGCGAACAGATAGTCGTACAGCCCGAGGCTGGACAGCTCGTAGCGCTGGGCCACCTGCAGCGCGACGTCCGGGCCGAGACGATGTTCGCCGACCTCCCACAGCCGGGAGAACGTCGCACTGGGTAGATGCACGTCGTGGCCGGTCATCGTCCAATCCGGGACCCCGGTGTCCCGGATCAGCTGCGCACGATCGAGCCCGGCTGCGCCGAGCTGGGAAATGACGAAACGGTGCAGCAAGCTCTGGTCGGTAGCCATGACGTCTCCTCGTGGCAGCGCGCCGATCTGCGAACGTTTACGTCAGCCGCGGGCGTCGACCGATAGGGAGAGTCTGTCGGCGAACGTCTCGGCGCTTCGCGATCGGCACCTCGTGTTTGATCCGGTTCTACCAGTTCCGCGCAGGTCGCGAAAGCAATCGCGATTCTGGTCGGCAATCATGGCAGCGGTGATGCGATGGGCTCCGATGGCATCCGGCGAACGGTGGATGCTCGGTACTCGAGCGTGCCATGGTGAGTTGTGACCGTGGAACTGTGCTGCCTGACCGTCCGTGTCGACACCGCGCGGTGGAGCGAAACCGTGCTCACGGAGGTCGATCTGGTGGTGCCTGCCGGTCAGATCACCGCTGTGCTCGGTGGGCCCGGCGCCGGAAAGTCCATGGCCGCTTCGGCTCTCGCGGGACGATTGCCCGCCGCCGCGCAGTCTTTGGGCCAGGTCTTGGTCGACGGTGTGGCTGTCGACGGTCAGCAATGGGCGGCCTTGCGTGAGGGCGTCGTGGGCTATGTGCCGCAAGAAGGTGTGACGGCATTCGACTCGGGCAAGACGGTAGGCGCCCAATTGCGGGCGTTGGAGCGGCGCCATCGAGCGTGGAGTGTCGAGCGAGCGTGCGCCGCCGCACAGTATCCGGCCGAGGCCTCGGACCTTCTCCCACATCAGCATTCGGGAGGTCAGATCCAGCGCGCCGCGCTCGCCGCCGCGTTGCTGCCGGCTCCGCGCGTCCTCATCGCAGACGGACCGACCAATTCTCTCGACCGGGCGACGGCGTACGGGGTGTGGCGATCATTGCGCGATTACGCCGACTCCGGTGCGGCGGTACTCGTGGTCAGCAACGAGGTGCAGATGCTGACTCACGGCCGCGTCGCCGACCGAATGGTGATCCTGCACGCGGGCCGGGTCCTCGCCGCGGGAACGACCGCAGAGCTCGGAAAGTCGACCGACACTTTCGTGCGGACCCTGCTCGGGTCGTCCTTCTGACGCGGCGCCGCGATCGGCAGCTCAGTCGGCGCCGGTCACGAAAACACGCTCCAGCAGGGCGAACAGGCAATCTCGATCTCGGTCACTGAGCTTCTTCAGGCCGTCTTGCGTCGACTGCATCTTCGCACGGATCGTATCGGTGACGCGCTCGCCCTCGGGCGTGATGACGAGGTGGGTGACGCGCCGGTCGGACGCGCTGGCCTCGCGGCGCACGAGGTCGCGCTTCTCCAGCCGGTTGATGATCCCGGTGACATTGGACGCGTCGCAGGACAGGGTCTCGGCCAGGGCGCGCATCGCAACAGGCCCTCGGCGCAGCACCGTCAGCGTTTTGCCCTGACTCGCCGTGAGGTTCTCGCTCGCCGCCGCCGCGGTGAAGTCCCCGTAATAGACGCCGAGCGCCACCGAGAGCAGCTCCATGAGCTGGGCCGTATCGACGCGCGCAGCTTCTTCCATGAGGGTCAGCTTATCCGCAGAAACTTGACTATCTCAAATATCTGCCTCTAGCGTGGGGGCATTGCTTGAAGTTCTCAACCTTCGACTTTGTCAAGTACCTCTGAGGAGTATCCAGTGATCGTCACCCAGTCCGAGGCCTCCCGCACGGCGGAGATCCTGTCGCGGCCCGTCACACTGAACGGCCTGACTGTCCCGAACCGCATCGTGATGGCGCCGATGACGCGGATGTTCTCGCCCGGCGGCGTTCCCGGTGACGATGTTCGGTCCTATTACGCCCGCCGCGCCGCCGCGGGTGTCGGTCTGATCGTCACCGAGGGAACCTACGTCGGCCATCAGTCGGCCGGGCAGAGCGACAGTGTGCCGCGGTTCCACGGTGAGGAGCAGTTGGCGGGGTGGGCGAAGGTCGCCGAGGACGTCCACGCGGCGGGCGGCACGATCGTTCCGCAGCTGTGGCATATCGGCATGGTGCGCAATCAGGGCGAGCAGCCCTATGTCGACGCGCCCGCCGTCGGTCCCTCCGGCATTCGCGTCGACGGCACCGAGGGCACCGGCAAGGCGATGACCCAGCGTGACCTGGACGACGTCATCGGCGCCTTCGCCGAGGCCGCCGCGGCGGCCGAGCGCATCGGTTTCGACGGCGTCGAACTGCACGGTGCGCACGGCTATCTGCTCGATCAGTTCCTCTGGGAGCGCACGAACCGCCGCGACGATGTGTACGGCGGTGACGCGGTGGCCCGCACGCGGTTCGCGGCCGAGCTGGTGGCCGCCGTCCGCGCGGTCGTCTCGCCCGAGTTCCCGGTGATCTTCCGTTACTCACAGTGGAAGCAGGAGGCCTACGACGCCCGCCTGGCCGAGACGCCGCAGGAGCTGGAGGCGATCCTGGCTCCGCTCGCCGCGGCCGGTGTAGACGCTTTCCACGCCTCCACCCGCCGCTACTGGCTCCCGGAGTTCGACGACTCGGAGCTGAACCTGGCGGGTTGGACCAAGAAGCTCACCGGCAAGCCCACCATCACCGTCGGATCGGTCGGCCTCGACGGTGATTTTCTCCGTGCGTTCTCGGGCCAGGGTGCCGAGCTCGGCAGTCTCGACAACCTCCTCGATCGCATGGAGCGCGACGAATTCGACATGGTCGCCGTCGGTCGAGCCCTTCTCCAGGACCCGGAATGGGCCGCCAAGGTCCTGGCGGGGCGGATCGACGAGGTGAAGCCCTACGACGGGACAGCGCTGAAGACGCTGAGCTGAGCGATTCTCGCCGAGGCGGCGCCGTCAGCCGGTGACGGCGCCGTGTGCGGCCGAGCTGACGAGCTTGCGGTACTTCGACAGCACCCCCGAGGTGTATCTGGGCGGCAGCGGTTCCCAGCCGACCTTACGGGCGGCGAGTTCGTTCTCGTCGATCTCGACGTCGAGGATGCGGTTGGCGACATCGAGCACGATCGGGTCGCCGTCGCGGACGAAGGCGATCGGGCCGCCGTCCACCGCTTCGGGGGCGACATGCCCCACGCACAATCCGGTGGTGCCGCCGGAGAACCGGCCGTCGGTGAGCAGCAGAACGTCCTTGCCGAGGCCGGCGCCCTTGATCGCGCCGGTGATGGCGAGCATCTCGCGCATGCCGGGTCCACCCTTGGGCCCCTCGTTGCGGATGACGACGACATCACCGGCCACGATCGTGCCGTCCTCGAGTGCGTTCATCGCGCCGCGTTCTCCGTCGAACACCCGGGCCGTGCCGCGGAAGACATCGGAGTCGAAACCGGCGCTCTTCACGACGGCGCCCTCGGGTGCGAGCGAGCCGTGCAGGATGGTGAGCCCGCCGGTGCGGTGGATCGGCCGGTCGAGGCGGCGGATCACGTCGCCGTCGAGGCCGAGCTCGATGTGGGCGAGATTCTCGGCCATGGTCGCGCCCGTGACGGTCATGACGTCGCCGTGCATGAGACCGGCATCCAACAGGGCCTTCATCACGACGGGGATGCCGCCGACCCTGTCGACGTCGTTCATGACATAGCGGCCGAACGGCTTGAGATCGCCCAGGTGGGGCACCTTGTCACCGACCCGGTTGAAGTCGGCGAGGGTGAGGCCGACACCGGCCTCGCGGGCGATGGCCAGCAGGTGCAGCACGGCGTTGGTCGACCCGCCGAGCGCCATGACGACGGTGATGGCGTTCTCGAACGCCTCCATCGTCATGATGTCGCGGGCCGTGATCCCCTTGCGCAGCAATCCGACGACGGCCTCGCCGGACTTCTCGGCGAAGTCGTCACGGCGACGGTCCGGGGCAGGCGGTGCGGCCGATCCGGGCAGGCTCATTCCGAGTGCCTCGGCCGCCGAGGCCATGGTGTTGGCCGTGTACATGCCGCCACACGCGCCTTCGCCAGGACAGATCGCCCGCTCGATGCGGTCGACCTCGGCGGGGGTGATCAGACCTTTGATGCAGGCGCCGACAGCTTCGAACGCGTCGATGATCGTGACGTCCTTGCCGTCGATATTGCCGGGCAGGGTCGAACCCGCGTAGAGGAATACGCTCGCCAGGTCCAGTCGCGCGGCGGCCATCAGCATGCCCGGCAAGCTCTTGTCGCAGCCGGCGAGCAGCACCGAACCGTCGAGGCGCTCGGCCATCATCACGGTTTCGACGGAATCGGCGATGATCTCGCGGCTGACGAGTGAGAAATGCATCCCCTCGTGGCCCATCGAGATGCCGTCGGAGACCGATATCGTGCCGAACTCGAGCGGGAAACCGCCCCCGGCGTGAACACCGCGTTTGACCGCCTTGGCCAGCCGGTCGAGCGACAGATTGCACGGTGTGATCTCGTTCCAGCTCGAGGCCACACCGATCTGCGGTTTGACCCAGTCTTCGTCACCCATGCCGACCGCGCGGAGCATGCCACGAGCGGCGGTCTTCTCGAGTCCATCGGTGACATCGCGGGAGCGTGGCTTGATGTCGACGGGCTGATCGGTGTCGTGTGCCATAGCGCAAGCCTACGAGGCCGGGCAATGAAATCGCCACGACGGCGCAGCTATGGGCGGTGCGAACTACTCCGCGGCCATGGCCGATGACGAAGCCCCGATAGCGCTCAGGTCCGCTGGGCCCCGGGCGTTGGCGAGGGAACTGACTGTCGCGGTACCGAATACGCCTTTGCGGTCATAGATCGCCGCGGTGCCCAGCGCGATGCCGTCCTGTGCCAGCCGGTCCAAGCCGACCAGCCCGGCTTCGTCCCCTTCCGGAAGCCTGGTCAACGTCAGCGTGGCATCGGCGTTGATGTATTCCAGGCCGTGGCTGCCGAGGTTGGTGACCACATTCGTCACATCGGCGAGTCCCGCGACGAACTGGAACGGCGTCGGTTGCTCACCGACCACGACCGCGATCGGGCGGTGCCAGATCCCCGTGCGGGCCGCGTTGTGGTGGGTGCGGACATCGGGACTCCATCCTTGTTCCTCGCTGAAGTACACGCGATCCTGATCGGGCGAGGGTTCGCGGTCGGCAGGCGGCGGATCCGCGGCCGTCTCCGGCGACCAGCAGATGCCGTGCGGTGTCGGGCCGGGGCGCAGATACAGCGCGCCGGCCCGAGCCACGGCTCGGCCGTCTTGGATCAGCGTCGCATCGAACAACGACAATCGGCGGCCGTCGCGGATCACTTCGACACGAGTTGTGCAGGGCCGCATGAACACCGGGCGGAACAGGTCGAGCGTCCACCGCACCGGCCGCAAGTCGCTCCGTTCGCGAACGATGAGCTCGCGCTCCACCGCACGCGCCAGGACCGCGCCGACAGCCATCCCGCGTAGCTGTCCACCGATCCATCCGCTGCTCGCCTCGGGTTCGGGATGGAGTACCTCGGCGCCACCGATCGGATCGGATTGTGCGCGAAAGAATGCATGGCTCACCGGCGGACTCCTCAGGCATGGGCAGTCTCGCCGAACGCGCGGCACCGGTGGCGCGCGACTGACAGATGCCCGGATCTGAGAGTCGGCGATTTGTCCATGATGCGGCCATCGGGAGGGGGCGGCTACTCAGGCGTGGAAGATCACAGCGTGCGTTAGGCTCGGATATGGCTCACCGATCGGTTGTTCTCGGTGCGATGCTGACCGCGGTGTCGTTGCTCTGCGCGTGCACTGTGTTCGGCCGCGGCGAAAGTGATCCGCCCGCCGTGCGTGACGCGGATGTGCTGGTGTCGATCGCTGAGTCGGCGGGGTTCCTGGAGACCGGCCGTGTCGGGAGCCGACGTGTTCCCTTCTTCGAATTGCGGCGCGACGGTACGGTTTTCACCTACGTGGACGACGGGGCCGAGGAGAGTGTGTTCGGCGTGTACTGGGCCCGGCTCACCGAGGACGGCATCGAGCAGGTTCGCGCGTGGTTCGACGAACTCTCCTTCAACGATGCCCACTACCGCGAGTTCTCGCCGCCGACGGACCAGCCGACGACGGTGGTGTACGCGAACTTCGATGGGCCGGTGGGTGTCTCGGTCTACGGCCTGGACACCGACTCCCGCACGCATTCCGGCAATCGCGAGATGCGCAGGTTGGGGAATGTGATCGATCGTTTGCGAGCACTGCCCGATGACGAGCAGCTCACGGTGCAGCGTCGTGCGCCGTACACGCCGACCGCCCTCGATATCGCGTTCCAGCCCGCGGTCTCACCGGACGACGAGCCGTTGCCCGAGCCGACCAGATGGCCGTTCGCCCTCCCGCTCACGCAGCGCCCCTTGGGCGTCGGCGGCTACGGCAGAGCGCTGTGCGCCACTGTCGACGGTGCCGAGGCTGCCACGATCGTCGAGCTCATGGCCGGACACGACGAGGACACCCCACCGCATTGGACCACCGGGGCGGCACCGGGGTCCGGGCAACCCACCTCGGTCCTGGTGACGGCGAACGCGCTCCTGCGCGGTCGATCCGGGTGCAGCGCAGTGGCGTCGGACCCGGCGTCGTCGAATCGTGTTGTCGTCGAGCCGCTCCAGGACGTGGTACTCGCCGATCCGTCGGGCTGGCAGGGCCGCTATCCGGCCGACCGGTTCACCACCGCGACCAGCCTGGAACTCTATGCGGCGGTGCCGATTCTGGTCCGCGAGCTCGAGGCCAGAGAAGCGATCGAGGACACGGACGGCACCAGCGACAGCACCGAACTCCACGTGCCGACCGGCTCGGATCTCACCTGGTACGACTACGAATTCGTGGCAGCCGAGGCGGGCGGCTTCCGCTACCTGGACCTGTCGGCCCGCTACCAGGGCGTGGCTCCCGATCCGTGGGAGCCACCGACCTGGCACGCCCGCATCGCACTCGGCCCCGAGACCGTCACCAACCTCGACCTGCATTGACCCGCTGCGAACCCGTCGCTGCTGTCGGATGCCGGATCCACACATTGGGCTCCACATAGACCGCGACACCGTGCTCGACCGAACAGGACACCGGGGCCAGTGCTGTGGGTACGAGCACCTGCCCGCTGGTGTCGAACGGCAGGCCGGTCCACGTACGCCATTCCGCCAGCGTCCCAGGAATAACCATGGATCGCGGTGCGATCTTGTCGATCGTGCCGCCGGCTCGGACGTGTACACGCAGCCATGGGTCGACCGGCAGCCCATCCGCCCTCGTCAGCCCGGCGTAGACACTCATCGGTTGTTCGATGTCGGTTTTTCCGGTGGGGCGCACCGGTGCCACGAGCTCGGCGAATCCGAGCCGAGCGGCGTTGTCCCGCAGAGCGGCAAGGATTTCCGCGCTCAGCCCGGTGCCCAGCCTGCTCGGTTCGACGACGATCTCGATCGCGGACACCGTGTCGGGCTGTGCGCCCGTCGCCGAGATATGGATGCCGCGGCGAATCGCACCGTCCCAGCCGTCGTCGGGGAGGTCGGCCGCACCGAGCCGGAACGGGACGGAATAGGCTCGACCCACCACCTCGCCCGCCTCGTCCTGGCAGACCAGGATGTAGTCGGCGAACCGATCCAGCATCGAGTAGTACAGGCTGCCGACGGGGTCGTGGCGCATGAATTCGGGCCAGGAGTCGGCCATTGCGGTGAAGGCGTCGTACAGGTCGGGGCGGTCCGCGAGAACCGAAATCGTCAGCGGCATGGATCTACGATGCCTCACCCGGCGCCGCGAAATCGAGCGAAATCAGGTCAGTTCGATCGGGCCGCGGAGTTGACGGGCAACCGCGCGGAACCAGCCGAGGTGGTAGTGAGCGCCTTCGGAGTCGAATCGGGAACGTAGCTCGTACCAGCGCAGGCCGGGGTGGCGGTGGTGTACGTCGTGCAGATTGAAGCTGAGGGCGAAGCGCTCGAGGGTGCGGGGCAGGCGCAGATTCATTGCCGCTCTCGGTGATTCGAGGTCTGTGCCGTAGTGGTAGGCGTTGTCGGAGAGGGAGATGATGAGGGCGCGGCCGCCGAGCGCGGCGAGCAGCATCCAGCCGTGCGCGCCGTAGCAGAGGAACGCGACGGTGTGGATGACGACGATCGCGGCGGCGTCGGTGCGGAACTTTCCCAGAACCACCGGCTGGGCGACTCGTTCGAGTACGAGACCACCGACCGAATCGGGTGCGTCCACTCGACGTCCCAGTGCGCGAATGGTTCGCTCGGGCATCGGCGCGAGCAGGAGCGCGAGCACTTCGAGCAGGTACAAACCGCCGAACAGTTTCAGATAGAACGGGGGAGCGGCGGACCGCCGAGTGGTCGTCGCCGGGTCGTAGATCTCGCTGCGCTCGCGAACCCGGCTGTATCGATGGTGGAGCAGGTGGCCCACTTTCAGCATCGCGAAGGGCGATCCGTACACCACCGCCAGCATGCGTCCCATCCGGTCGTTGCGGGTCCGATTCCGTAGCAGCGACCCGTGTACGGCCTCGTGGATCAGTGACCAGAACGGCGTGATGGTCAGCGTCAGCGGCACCAGGGCCCAACCCCACGCGGCATCCACGGGGAGCAGCACCAGCGGGATCACGAACAGCTGGGTGCCGCCGATTGTCAACGCGAGCACGATGAGTCGCACATTCACCAGGTCGCCGCCGGCAGTGCGCGGCACATCGGAGGGGCGCGGGGTGCGAGTTCGAGTCATGGTGCAGCGGTGCTCCGGATAGATCAGGCAAACTCCGCCCCTATCCTGCCACCCGTGCACCCAGGCGTGGCAGGCCCGACGGTACCGCGAACCGGGTGTTCGCCGACAATTCAGCAGAGATGCACCCGCACGGCCGAGGCGGAACGGCTAGGTGTTCTGCTGCTCCGGTTCGATATCGAACTGGAGGGGGAACTGGCTCACGGTCCATGCGGCCACCGCGGTCGACGCCAGGACGTGGAGCAGGTAGATCGTGCAGACCAGGCCGATGCCGTAGTCGCGCATCCACGCACCGAGGGGAATCAGGGCTACCAGGTCGAGGCCGAGCATCAGTAGCGACAGGAGCAGAGCAGGCGCGGCCCAGGACGGCGCGGCCGGTTCGGCGGCCGCATCGGTTGTGGGCGGGAAGTCGACGGGGTTTTCGGTGGCCATGGTGTCCTCACAGGCAAAGCCGGGGGCTGGACGCTGCGTGCTAGCTGATCTGTCACATATTCGGGGTCGCAGGCTGCCCGGATCGGCGCGCGAGGTGAAAATCTCGGCATCCGCAATCGATGGGCAACATGGCGCAAGCGCCTGTCACGCGGCAGCGGTCGACTCTCGGGGGCAGGTTGCCCCGCGGTGTGGCAACCCGAATCGAATCACTGCAGATCGGGGCTGTCGTGGACTGGAATCCGGTGTGGTCACGGATTTGCCGCCGGTGTCGGGCGCACGAGCGCTTCCCGTTGCTTCCCCCTTCTACTGTATACACGATTCCGGGCTCTCATGAGGCGCTGAATCCTGGTCCATAATCGCTCGCGTCAGACCGAAACCACCAGGTGAGGAGTAGCGGAATGGCCTATGTGCTCGGGTTCGACGAGATCGATCGAACAATGGTCGCGATCGTCGGCGGTAAGGGTGCCAACCTCGGCGAATTGTCGCGGATCGACGGTGTCGAGGTGCCGGACGGGTTCTGCGTGACGACCGATGCTTTCGCTCGGACGGTGGCGGGGGAGCCGACGCTCGATGCTCGGCTCGACGAGGTGTCGCGCCTCGAGCCAGGTGATCGGGCCGCGATCTCCCGGCTGAGCGCGCAGTTGCGGCGCATGATCGAGGAGCTGGTCGTGCCGGACGCGGTCGTGGAGGCGATCCTCGCCGCGCATGCTCGGCTCGGAGCAGAGGACGCCTGTGCCGTGCGATCCAGTGCGACGGCCGAGGATCTGCCGGGCGCCTCGTTCGCCGGCCAGCAGGACACCTTCCTGAATGTCGTGGGAG
Organism: Nocardia sp. NPDC056541; assembly: GCF_042794235.1. Lineage (NCBI taxonomy): Bacteria > Bacillati > Actinomycetota > Actinomycetes > Mycobacteriales > Nocardiaceae > Nocardia > Nocardia sp. NPDC056541. The sequence continues at coordinate 65,001 of NZ_JBHTUD010000005.1, read as the reverse complement.
CGGCGGCGATCGTCGAGCATGTCCGCCGGTGCTGGGGTTCGCTGTTCACCGAGCGAGCGGTCACCTATCGACTGCGAAACGGCTTCGACCAGAAGAAGGTCCAGATGGGCGTGGTCGTGCAGCGGATGGTGTTCGCGCGCGCCGCCGGCATCCTGATGACGGCCGACCCCCTCACGTCCGACCGGACCGTCGTGTCCATCGACGCCGGTTTCGGTCTCGGCGAAGCGCTCGTGTCGGGTCTGGTCGATGCCGACGTCTACCGGGTTCGCGACGACCACGTCACCGACAAGGCGATCGCCACCAAGAAGATTCGGGTGGAGCCGGTCCCGACCGGCGGCACCCAGGTGCGCGAGCTCGCGGGCGAACACCGAAACGAGCCGGTCCTCTCCGATGAGCAGGTGCTGCGGCTCGCGCGGCTCGGCCGCCGCATCGAAGCGCATTTCGGCAGCCCTCAGGACATCGAATGGTGTTCGGACGGAGATGTTTTCCGCATCGTGCAGAGTAGGCCGATCACCAGCCTGTTCCCGATCCCCGACGCCGACGACGGGGAGAACCACGTCTATGTGTCGGTGGGCCATCAGCAGATGATGACCGACGCGATGAAGCCGTTGGGGCTCTCGGTGTGGCAGCTCACGAGCAACGCGCCGATGCGCGACGCGGGCGGCCGGTTGTTCGTCGACGTCACCGCGATGGTGTCCGTGCCCGCGAAAGGCGCCGCCTTGGCGGCGGGACTCGGCAAGTCCGACCCGCTGATGGGGGACGCGCTGCGCACGGTGCTCGAGCGCGGTGACTTCGTTCGTGAAGTGCCAGAAGAGGATTCCGGCGCACCAGCGACGCCGTTCGGTACCGCCCCCGCGCCGATCGACACCGATCCCGACATCGTCACCGAGCTCATCACGCAGAGCGAGGCATCGCTGGCGGCCATGAAGCGCGACATCGAGGACCTGTCCGGACCGCCGCTGCTCGAGTTCATCCTGACCGATATCCAGCAGGAGCTGCGGCGGGTCCTGTTCGCTCCCCAGGGTTTGCAGGTGATCATGGCCGCGATGGAGGCCACGGAGTGGCTCAACGATCGGTTGCGGGAATGGCTGGGCGACAAGAACGCCGCCGACGCACTCACCCAGTCGGTCCCCGGCAACGTGACATCGGAGATGGGCCTGGCGTTGCTGGACATCGCCGATGCGATCCGCCCGCATCCGGAGGTGGTGGCATACCTGGAGCGGATCGAGGGCGACGATTTCCTGGACGGTCTGGCCGATCACCTGGGCGGTGATGACGCACGAGCCGCGATCGAGGGGTTCCTCGGCAAGTACGGCATGCGCTGCACCGGCGAAATCGACATCACCCGGCCGCGCTGGAGCGAGAGTCCCGCCACGCTGGTGCCGACGATCCTCGGCAATATCAAGAACTTCGGGCCGGGTGAGGGCAGACGTCGCTTCGAGGACGGCCTGCGCGAGGCCGAACAATCGGAACGACAGATTCTGCGACGCCTGCGCGCTCTCCCCGAAGGGGAGCACAAGGCCGCCGAGACCGCGCGAATGATCGAGCGTGTGCGCACCTTCTCCGGATATCGGGAGTACCCGAAATACGGCATGGTGAGCCACTACTTCGTCTACAAGCAGGCGCTGCTGCGCGAAGCCGAACGGCTGGTGCAGGCCGGTGTACTGGACGAGTCCGGCGACATCTTCTTCCTGAGATTCGACGAGCTGCAGGAGGTCGTTCGCACCCATCGGGCCGACCGGGCCCTCGTCGGTGAACGACAGGACGCGTTCCGTTCGTATCGGTCGCTCACCGCGCCGCGAGTGCTCACCTCCGACGGTGAGGCGCTCGCCGGGGCGTATCGGCGTGAGGACCTGCCCGCCGGGGCACTGCCCGGCTTGGCGGTCTCGGGCGGGACGATCGAAGGTCGCGCCCGCGTCATCGCCGACATCGCGCAGGCCGACCTGGAATCCGGTGACATCCTGGTCACCGCCTACACCGATCCGAGCTGGACCCCGTTGTTCGTCGGGATCGCGGGACTGGTGACCGAAGTGGGCGGCCTGATGACCCACGGCGCGGTGATCGCCCGCGAATACGGCCTCCCCGCCGTCGTCGGCGTGGAACACGCCACCGAGCTGATCCGTGACGGGCAGCGCGTCCGCGTGAACGGCACCGACGGATATCTCGAGATCCTCTCGGAGCCGTAACCAGGACGGCCGCGATGCCCGCGCCGTCGCGGTGTCGCTGGTCGGTGTCGACGGATCAGTCTCGCGGCGGTCGTCGTACTGTCGGTCGGGCCGCTTCGATGCGGGCGGCGACGTCGACCAGGTCGCCCGCGGGGCCGGATGGTGGGGTGCTGCGGTGCCAGATGGCGCGAAACTTTCGGGTCAGCACCAGCGAATCGGCCAGGTCGACCTCGTGCAAGGTGCCCGCACGGAGTTCGTGGGCGACGATCAGGCGGCTGACCACCGCGGGGGCGAGTCCGCTCCGGGTGGTCGCGAGAATGGCTGCGGCGGAACCGAGTTCGGCCGCGGGCCGCGCGGGGGTGCCGTGGATCTGTAGCGCCGCCCAGACGGTGTCCCGTGTCCCGGATCCCTTCTCGCGCCACACCAGCGGCGTATCGGCGAGTTCGCGCGGGCGCACCGGGCGTGCGCGGGTGGCCCACGGATGGGTCGGTGCCACGACCACGACCAGCTCGTCGGCCACGAGCACCCGGCTTCCCAGCCCCGCGGGTGCCTGCGGCCCCTCGACGAATCCGAGCACCACCTCGCGATCGCGCACCGCCGTGGTCACCTGCTGTGAGTTCGCGACGTCGAGTTCGACGGCGAGCTCGGGCCGGAGCTTGCGCAACGCCGCCAGCCACTGCGGAATACGGTGGTCGGCAATGGTTTTCGAGGCGATGACATGCAGTTGTGGTGACAGTTCGCGGTGCAGGTCAGCGACACCGTCCATCAGAGCCAGCCCCGCGGCCAGTACCGGCCGACCCAGCTCGACCACGGCCGCACCGGCATCGGTCAAGGCCGAACCGGTGGGTCCGCGATCGATCAGCCGCAGCCGTAGTCGCCGTTCCAACGCGCTGATGCGCATGCCGACCGCGGGCTGGCTGATGCCGTGTCTGCGCGCCGCGGCACCGAGGCTGCCCAGCTCAGCCACCGATACCAGGAGATCGAGCACCTCCAGATCAGGCGTTCCGGGCAGCAAGCTCATAAGGAAACCTTACGAGGTGGTGGATATCGGGGGCTACCCGCCCGCAGGCGCGCGCACCAGGATCAGCACTACCGCAATGTGCGGGCCAGTACAGCTGAGGAGTACAACATGACGTTCGTGGTCGGCGCCGCCTGCGTGGACATCCTGGATCGGGCCTGCATCGAGGAGTGCCCGATCGACTGCATCTTCATCGGCGATCGGATGGCCTACATCCAGCCCGACGAGTGCATCGACTGCGGCGCGTGCGAACCGGCCTGCCCGGTCGAGGCGATCTATTACGAAGACGACCTGCCACCCGGTCAAGAACAGTTCGTCACCGAGAACGTCCGCTTCTTCCACGAACCGCTACCCGGACGGGCGGAGCCACTCGGTCAGCCGGGCGGCGCGACCTCGGTCGGTGTACTCGGCGTCGACACGGTCTATGTGCGGGAGTTCCCGGCATAGTTCCGGCGGATCGTCGACCGGAAGGGCAACGAGTTCGGTGAATCGAGGGGGTAAATCCCGCAGGTCGGCGTAGTTGTACGCCAGAATGTCGCCATGCGGACATTCGCCAAGGTGTTGCACGCCGTCACTGTCGGGGTTCTGATCGTCGCCGCAGGTCACGGCGTTGCGGCTGCCGCACCCTCCGGGAGTGCTGACGGTCTGCTGCCGTGGCCGGCTGCCGGGCCCGACGGTGTCCAGGCCTCGGGCGCGGCGTTGGCGGAGGGGCTCACCGGGACGGTGGTGTGGTCGCGGGAGGCGAACACCCCGGTCCCGATCGCCAGTATCGCGAAGGTGATGACGGCGGTGGTCGTGATCGTCAGCGGTGACCTCGAACGGCCGGTGACGGTGCCGCAGGAAGCGGGCGCCTACTGTGCCAGGGAGAACGGCAGCACCGCGGGACTGGTTCCCGGCGAGGTGCTCACCGCGCGCCAGCTGCTCTACGCGCTACTGCTGCCGTCGGGCTGCGACGCCGCCTACACCGTCGCCGAGTCGTTCGGTCCCGGTCAGGGCGGTTTCCTGGCCAGGATGAACGACACCGCGCGGGTGATGGGTTTGGCCGGAACACATTTCAGTGACCCGGCCGGTATGCCGTATCCCACCGATCACTCCACCTATTCCACGCCGGCGGACCTCGTGGCACTGGGTGTGCGGGCGATGAACCTGCCGCTGTTCCGCGAGATCGTCGGTGCGCGGGACTTCCACGTTCCCGCGGGACCCGCCAACCGCGAGCACCACTGGGAAACGACGAACCGCATGCTCGACGAATATCCCGGCACCATCGGCATCAAGACCGGCAACACCGACGCCGCCGGACACTGCCTGATGTTCGAGACGGTGCGCGCAGGCATCCCGCTGATCGGTGTCGTCCTGCACAGCTCCGACCACAGCAGCGCCGCCGCGCGGCAGGACGCCGAGCGCATGCTGAACTGGGCCTACGACCCGATTCTGCGCGTTCTGCAACCAGTCGGGGGCTGACGACCGGCGCGATCCCGGCACAACGCTTAGCATTCGGGATGTGCGCGGTGGCAGATGGTTTCGGGTCCTCGTTTGCCTGGTCGTACTGGGCACCAGCGGGTGCGTTGGCGCGGTGGACCGGGCGGATTTCGAGGATCAGCTGCGAGCGCGCGGCGGCGGGTTGGTGAGTTCGTTGCCGCAGGAGGCCGTCACGGCGCTGAGCCGGCGAACCGGTGCCACCGACCTCGAAGCGAACGTCATCATCCTAACCCCGCCGAACTCGACCCGGTTCCGCCTCACCTTGAACGACCAACCCGCCCAGATAACCCGGTATCTGGCCGGCGACGAGGTACTGGCCGCTCGGGAACCCACCGTGCGCCTGCGTGTTCGGCCACCTGATCGATCCCGGCAGCTCGACGACTACTCCTTCGCTCTCGGCGCCCTCAGCGCGCCACGTCCGGTTCGGGTCTCCGCCGCCGACGACCTCGACGGCGAGGATTTCGCCGTCAGCGAGGTACCCGGTCTGTCGCGTATCGAAGACATCGTCGACACCGCCCTCGCCCGAAGCGCGTTGCCCGACGGGCAGGTGACCGTCATCGTGGTGAGCCGTTTCGGCCGCGAGATCCGCATCGTCGCCAATGTCTTGTCGCCGCGCTCGGAGATGGTCGCCGAATTCGACCGGACCGGCACCTTCCTTCGAGTGCGGCAGGTATAGCGAATGCGACGAGTCCTGATTTCCGCGGTGTCGCTTGCCTGCGCCGCCGCCTTTCTCACCATTCTCCTCGCTGTTGCCATCTGGCCGGGCGAAGCGAAACTCACCGCACCCCTGTTCTGCTCACCGCCGGCCACCGAGCCGGTCGTCGTCTCGGACACCTTCCACGACTCCGAAGGAACGTCGACCAATTTCACCCTGTATTGCGTCAGCGACCGCGGGATTCTCACCGACGAGGGCTTCGCCCTCCCCGTGCTGGCGCTCTTCGTCACCCATCTGCTGATCCTGATCGCCCTGTTCGTCCTCGCCGCCCTGATCGGCCGTATCGGACAGCGGGCCGAGCGATCCGATGGGCAGGTCGAACGGTGGCAAGACAGCTGACGCCGGAAGGCCGCCGTCAGCTTCCAGGTCGACCTGGAGATCCACCGAGAAGTGGTCGATCGGTAGGGGATTCCCCGACTCGGTCATCGTCAGATTCTCCGAACCGAGCCCGACTCGGTGCAGGAAGACCACGGTGACGGTGGCGGCGGCTCGTGCCTGGTCGGTCGGCCACATCCGGGTGGCGCTGCCGTCGCCGCAGTCGACGAAGCCGAGCCGGTCCAGGTGTGGGCGGGTGGCCTCGGTGGTGAAGGCGCGCAGGCGGATCTCGGTCGGCGACAGTTCGAGTTGGGCGTAGCGATCCGGTGTCTTGTCGCGGTCGAAGAAGTGCAGGACGAGCGGCTCGGGGCCGGGGCCGAGCGCTCGCATGGCGAGGTGCACGCTGCCCAGCAGGTCGGTCAGCAGGCCACGCAGGTGACCGAGGGTGTAGACGCTCCAGATCTCGTTGCCGCGCCCGGCCGAACCGGCCGACCAGGTGAAGCTGACCTCGTAATCGTCGGCGCTCGTGTCCGAGACATCGTGCTCATCGTTGGGGACCCGGTCGGCTTCGTCGATGAGATGCGGGTAGTGGTACTGGGTTTTCCAATTCCGCCACCTGCGCTGGGCATCCGCATCGAGGGCTTCGATTCGCAAGGACACCGTGCCGTGATCGGAGAGCTCGAGGGTGCGCAGGGCGTCGCCGTCGACCCAGCCGACGCCGAGAGCCGACAGGCCGCAAAACCAGGTCGGTGCACCCCACGTCGTCACCGTCAGGTCCAGGTAGTGACGGAACTGTTCGGGCTCGATGGTCGTGACGGTGAGGGACAGGTGTGTGCGCTGCTCGCCGTCGGCACAGCGGTCGTCGACGATGCGGCCACCGGACGGTGTTCCCGGGATGACCACCACGCCGTCACCCTGGAGTAGCCACCCCGCGGTACCGCACACCTGCTCGACGTCGAGCCGGCTGAAGGTGCGGAAGTCGCTCGCGCGCAGCTGTGTCAGCAAGTCGGCGAACCAGGCATCGGGCACGGTGTCCATACCCGAGCACGCTAGCGCTGAGCACCGACACGAAGCCGTTTCGACGAATCACCGAAACCGTTGCCCCGCTTGGCTATCGGGACCGACCATAAGCGAGCCTCAGCCGATCGCGGGGACCTGCTCGGCGGGGATCGGCGCGGACGGCGGGGTGCCGTCGCCGAAGGGGCGCCCACCCAGTTCCGCACGGTGGTGCGGGGTCAGCCAGTTCGACAGGTCCGGCCCCGCGGGGACGATCCCGGTGGGATTGATATCGCGGTGCACGACGTAGTAGTGCTCCTTGATCTGCCCGAAGTCGATGGTGTCGCCGAAGCCGGGAGTCTGGAACAGGTCGCGGGCGTAGGCCCACAGCACCGGCATCTCACTGAGTTTGGTGCGGTTGCACTTGAAATGGCCGTGATAGACGGGGTCGAAACGGGCAAGCGTGGTGAACAGCCGCACGTCGGCCTCGGTGATGGTGTCACCGACCAGGTAGCGCTGAGTGCTCAGCCGCTCGGTGATCCGGTCGAGGGCGGCGAAGAGCCGGACGTAGGCGGCGTCGTAGGCGTCCTGATCGCCGGCGAACCCGCAACGGTAGACGCCGTTGTTGATGTCGCGGAACACGTCTCGGTTGACCTCGTCGATCTGCTCGCGCAGCGGTTCGGGGTACAGCTGCGGTGCGCCGGGCCGGTGGTAGGCCGCCCATTCGGTCGAGAAGTCGAGGGTCATCTGCGCGTAGTCGTTGGTGACGACCTGCCCCGTGACGATGTCGACCATCGCGGGCACGGTGATGCCGCGCGGATAGTCCGGAAACCGGGCCAGATAGGCATCGCGCAGACGGTGGATACCGAGTACCGGATCGACCTCGCCCGGATCCAGATCGAAAGTCCAGCTGAGCTTGTCGTGGGTGGGCCCGCACAGCCCGAGCGACAGCACCGGTTCGAGCCCGAGCAGCCTGCGCACGATCAGCGTGCGATTGGCCCACGGACACGCCCTGGCCGCGACGAGCCGGTACCGCCCCGGTTCGACGGGATAGCCCTCACGTCCGTCGGCGGTGATCCGCGTGGTGATGTAGTTGGTATCGCGGCGGAACTCGCCCGCCTCGACGTAGGTGCCCGCATCGGCATCGCTCACCGCCCCAGTCTCGCACACCCCGCGCGCCGGACAGCTCGACGCCGTGCACCGCTGGTCGCCGACGCACCGATCGTGGCCGGCCCGGAGCTACCGGCCTAGCATCGCGGGGGCAGCTCGACACCCTCAGGGAGGAACCCGCCGATGAGCCTTCGTCAGTTCGAGTACGCCTTGGCGGTGGCCGAAGAGGGGTCGGTGACGGCGGCGGCAGAGGTGTTGCACGTTGCTCAACCGTCGGTGTCGCAACAGATTCGCGGCCTCGAGCGGGAACTCGGCGTGAAGCTGTTCGCTCGCACGCCGACGGGCCTGGTACCCACCGTGGTCGGTCGCGCCTTCCTGCGCGAAGCGGAGGTCGCGGTGAGCGCGGCGCGACGGGCACGGGCGACGGCGCGGGCGGGCGCCGACGAGCTGGTGGGTGAGCTGGTAGTCGCGGCGCAGATGGGCTTCGGCACTCGTCAACTGCCGCGTGCGCTGGGTGCGCTGCGCCGCCGGTTTCCCCGGGTGGAGGTCACCGTCTTCGAGGAGCCGAGTTCCGCCGAACTGGAACGCCTGGGGCGCCAGGGCGTCCTCGACCTGGCCCTGATGGCGGCGTGCGAGCAGTCTCCCGACGACGCGCACCACCTCGGCGACGAGGAGTTCGTCGTCGTGCTCGGCGCCGGGCACCCCCAACTCGCCACGGAGCGGGTCGAACTGCGTGCGCTGGCGGGGGAGCCGTGGGTCCGGTTCGACCGGGACAGCGCGCTCGACGCGGTGCTCCTGGACGTGCTGGGCAGCAACGAGCTGACCCCGACCACGGCCGCCCGCGTGTCCCAGACGTCGACGGCGGTGCGGTGGGCGGCCCAAGGGCTGGGGGTGACGCTCGTCCCGGCCTCGGCCGTGCCGTACGGTCACGAGCACCTTGTTCGTCCGGTGAATCCGGTCGTTTCCCAGCCCGTCATCGCTGTCGTCCGGACCGATCCGGGCCCGGCGGAGTCAGCGCTGCTCGAACTCCTTCGCCGCCAGACCTGGACCGAGGCCGCGTCACTCCCGCCGGTGCGCTGACCGGCTTCAGCCCCGGGGGAATTCGCCTCCGTCGACGAACAGATTGGTTCCGGTGAGCCAGCTCGCCCGGTCGGAGACGAGGAACAGCACCGCGTCGGCGATGTCGCCGGGGCGACCGTCGCGCCCCAGCGGCGTCGTGCTGGTCGCGGTGACCGTGTCGCCCAGTGTCGCGTCCATCCGTGCCCACAACTCCCGGGTCTCCTCACCGCCGGGGGTGGCGGTTTTGCCCGGCGACACTGTGTTGACCCGGATTCCGGAGGAGGCCAGGTCCAAGGCGAGTCCCCGGCTGTAGGTCTGCAGTGCGGCCTTCGCGGCCACGTAGTGCAGGAACTGCGGTGCCGCGGTGGGAACCGCGGCCGAGGAGACGTGCACGATCGCGCCAGACCGCCGTTCCCGCATCCCTGGCACCAGCAGCGAGTCCAGCCGCACCGAGGCGAGCAAGTTCAAGTCGAGCGCGTCCTGCCATTCCGCGTCGGGGATCGCCGAAGCGCTCGCGTGCGGGCGCGCGCCACCGGCGTTGTGTACGAGGATGTCCACCCCGCCGAGCACGTCGTGCGCGGCGGCGGCGAGCGCCTGTACCCCAGCCTGCGTGCGCACGTCGGCGGTCACGAAGGTGGACCCGTCCGGGATGGTGTTCGCCGCCGATCTGGCGGTGGTGAGCACCTCGGCGCCCGCGTCCAGCAGCTGGCGCACGACGGCCGCCCCGATTCCGCGGGAACCGCCCGTGACCAGAGCTCGTTTTCCGGCGAGTTCTCGCGTGTGCGAAACATTCTCGATCGTGGTCATGCCAGCGGTCCTTTCGATTGCGTATTCGCCCGACGGGCAGGGAATCGACATGTGCGGCGCGCGAAACCTCGATGAAATCGCGGTGCGTTCCGCGTCGAGCTGTTTCACGGTATGCCCGGAAAACAGTGCGCGGCAAAGACGAAATGTCAGCAGGTGGCATAGGGAATTCCTATGCCGGCCCGGCTCTTCCGCCGGTGCGCGTCCCGCGGATGTCGTCGGCCGGTGGCCGTCTGGCGTCTGGCTGAACCCGCCAGTACCCTGTGCCCGTGAGACCGATGGGCAATGCGCCGGGCGGGACGGCGCGACCGCGTGTCGCTCTGACCGCAGTCGCTGTAGTGGTATTTGTGACCTTTCTCGACACCACCGTCGTCAGCGTGGCGCTGGGGGATATTCGCCATGATCTGAGCGCGGACGTGACCGCGCTGCAGTGGGTGGTCAACGCCTACACCGTCGTGTTCGCCGGGCTGATGCTCGCCGGTGGGTCGCTCGGGGACCGCTGGGGCCGCAAGCGGGTGATGATCGTCGGCCTGGTGATCTTCTGCGCCGGGTCGGTGGTATCGGCACTCGCGAGCAGTGTCGCGGTGCTCGTCGCCGGTCGCGCGATCATGGGACTCGGTGCGGCGGCGTCGGAGCCGGGCACACTGTCGGTGCTTCGGCACGTCTTCCCGGACGACCGCACGCGCGCGAAGGCGATCGGGGTGTGGGCGGCGGTGTCGGGGCTGGCGTTGGCCGCGGGACCGGTGTTGGGCGGCGTGCTGGTCCATGCGTACGGGTGGCGCTCGATCTTCTGGTTCAACCTGGTGATCGCGGCGGTGGCGCTCGTCGTCGCACTGTGGTCGGTCCCGGAGAGCGCAGACCCGAGCCCCGAGCCGATCGACTGGGCAGGCGCTCTGCTCGGCGCGACGGCTTTCGGATCGGTGATCTATGCCGCGATCTCCGGTCAGGATCGCGGCTACACCTCGCCGTCGGTGCTCGCGTTCTTCGTGCTCGGCGGGCTCGCGTTCGCCGGGTTCATCGCCGTCGAAACACGGGCGCGCGCACCGATGCTCAACTTGCACTACCTGCGCTTTCCGGCAGTGCGTAGTGCACTGATCGTCGCCTTCGCCGTCTACTTCGGCATCTTCTCGATCTTCTTCTTCACCGCGCTGTATCTGCAAGTGATGCAGTCGTACTCGGGTGCGCGTACGGCCACGGTGTTCGCGCCGATGGCCGCCATGATCGTGATCGGCTCGCTGGTCGCGGGGTTCTGGGTGGCGCGGCGAGGTGCGCGCACACCGATGATTCTCGGCTGTGTGGTCGGCGCGGGCGGGATCTTGCTGACCCGCCATATGCTGTCCGGTGAGATCCACGATCCTTCGCTGTCGGCCGCGATGGCGGTGGCGGGCTTCGGCTTCGGGATCGCGGTGGTGCCGTTGACGTCCGCGGTGATGTCGGGAGTTCCGGCCGAGCACTCGGGAATGGCTGCCGCGGTGACCAATACGATGCGCCAGGTCGGTTCGGCGTTCGGTGTGGCCGTGCTCGGTGCGCTGGTGAGCGGGTTCCTGTCCTCGGACCTGAAGGCGCGCATGAACGAGCTGGGTCTGCCGACCTCGCTACAGCCCGACGCCATTCAAGCCGTGGAACTCGGGAAGATTCCCGAGGGCGTCGATATCGGCCCGTATCTGAAATACCTGTCGAAGGTTTCCGAGGTGCTCAATGCCGGCAAGGCGGCATTCCATCACGGACTCGACGTGGCTCTGCTCGTTTCGGCGGTGATGATCCTCGCCGCGGCGGCATTCACCGCGGTCGACGCGGCTCGGCACCGTGCGGATGTCACCTAGCGAATTGCGGTTCGGGTCCGAAGGATTCCGGCCGACGCGCACCGCGCCGGCCGGAATCGGTGTCAGGCGCTGACCGAAGCGGTCACTTCACGAGTCAGTCGCGACGACCACGGACACCAGAAGCAGCCAGGCAGGAATGCCCCACACGCTTCGTCGAGGTGATCCTCGGTGTAGACAATGCTGGAGTCGCACACCTCGATGGCCATGGTGAAGAACGTGATGGTGTCGGGATCGAGGTGGAAACTCCACCCGGGGTTGTAGCTCTGCGCGGTCTTGCGGATCCGGCCCATGACATGGATGGACATCGTCTCGTCGCCGGACAGGATCCGGCGCGCCTCCGCGATCCGTTGTTCGTTGTTCAGCTGGAAAATGAATTCTTTTCCGCTGTAGTCGGTGAATGCAAAGAGCGCCATGACATTTCCCCTTGGTCGATGTGTTCGGCTAGCGGGAGTCGAGCGTGTTGCGAGGTCGAGTGTATCGGCGGAGTCGCGGCAACATGAGCGCATTGCGAATGAAAACTGTTGGGAAACAACAGGTTTAGGGAATCGGTCGGTTTCTGTGTGTGAAACGGGGAAATAGGGGAGCGCCTATCGGCGCGTCCCTGAGGCGAGCTCGTCTCGACGGGGTGATCGCCGCCCCGCCTCCGTCTTCGCCGTGGTGATCAACTCGCGCACCGCGATGGCACCCCGGGCGACCGCACCCGCGACCCGCCCGTCCGCGCCGATCAGTACCGCCGACGGCGTTCCCCGGACCCGATAGCGGAGAGCGGTCTCATTGCCCTGTTGCACCAGGACCGGGATATCACCCACCTCCTGCGCGCGCCCCCAGGCGGCATGTTCGGCAAGATCGCCGTGGCCGACCAGCACGACTGTCAACGTATCCCGCACGCGCGACTGCCAGCGCGGCAACTCGCGGGCCAGCGCCGCGCACATTTCGCACCCCGGATGGACGAACACGAGCAGGACTGCCTTTCCCGGCGCGAGCAACGACGCCAGATCGATCCGCCCGCCCTCGGCAGTCAGTAGCTCGAACTCCGGTGCTACCGCGCCGACCGGAAGACCCTCGGCACCGAGGGTCGACAGGGTCTGTTCGTCGACCCGGCGACGAAGGGCGCGCAACTCCCCGAGCGTCCAGGTCAGCACGACCGCCAGCACTACGATCAGCGCGAGCCCCACGCAGGCCTCGACGGGCAATCCGGCAGGGACCTGCGGATACCGGATCGCGCCGACCGTGACCAGTGCGGCCAGCGCCAGCAGTAGCCCGTTACGCACCAGCGTCGCGGGCCCGATGGGCGCCGAACTCGCCGCGCCGAAACAGGAGCAGCTCGGGTGCTCGCCGCGCAGCAGCAATCGCACGATCGCCGCGGTGAACCCGGCGAGCAGCAGTGCGGCCACCGCGGCCGCGATCCCCGCCGTCCACGGCAGCAGCAATCCCGCGGCCACCGAACCCTCGGCTACCGGTAACCCGATCGCCACCGCGGGAGCCCACCTGATGTCTGTCCCGAAATCGACCACCGCCTTCCGTGTCGCGGGCCCGTCCGCCAACTTCCCCCATGTCGACAGCCCGAAAACCCCGGCCAGTACCAATCGCGAACCCCACACTCCGTATTCGATCAGCATTCCGGCACCATCCCACAGCCGAAGCGGTCTGAAAGATGATTCGCGGGAACAGCTTTCACCACGCGAGTGCTTCGGTTACCACGGCGATTCGCGTGGTTGTCGCCGCGACGGGGTGCCGGGTCGGGGCGGGTGTTCGTACCGACCAGTAACCGTGTTACTCTCTGTCGGCGCTGGTGTGACAGGCATCATGATCTGCTGTTCCGGCGACTTGGATCACTGCGGCGACGACGCCGGCCGGTGATGACGACTGAGAGGTTCTCGATGAAGCGACAGGATCTTCGACGGATGTGGCCGCACGCCGGGCGCGTCGTCGCGGTCATGGTCTTGGCCGGCGCGATGGCGGCGACGGGTGTGGTGACCCAGGCGGGGCGGGTCTCGGCCGAGCCCGTCAGCGCGTTCTACACACCGCCGGACCGGATTCCGCAGGAACCGGGCGCGATCATCAAGACCGCGCCGATGACCTTGTTCGTGACCCCGCCCACCGAGCAGGGATGGCCGGGCAAGGCGCAGCACGTGATGTACACGTCGCGATTGCAGGACGGGTCCCCGGTAGCAGTGAGCGGGACCTACCTCGAGCCGACCGGTCCGTGGCAGGGTCCGGGACCGCGTCCGACGGTGGTCATCGGCCCCGGCACGTCGGGTCAGGCGGACCGTTGCGCGATGTCGGTGGCGTTCTCGACTGGGATGGCGGTGTCCACCCAGCCGTTGGGGATCTCGGCGAACCAGGAGCTACCGTCGTCGGTGGTGTGGAGCGGCCTGGGCGCGCGGGTGCTGGTGACCGACTACGTCGGCCTCGGCACACCCGGCATCCACACCTACGCCAACCGGTTCGAGAGCGGGCACGCGATTCTCGACGGTGTGCGCGCGGCCAACAATCTGGGCGGTGTCGGACCGGAGACGCCGGTCGTGCTCTGGGGCTATTCCCAGGGCGGTGGCGCCACCGCGGCCGCCGCGGAGATGCAGCCGAGCTACGCACCGGAACTGAATCTCAAAGGCACCTGGGCAGGGGGACCGGTCGCCGACCTCACCGCGATCCTGGAGAAGATCGACGGTGCGCTGATCGGCGGAGCGATCGGGTTCGCCGTCAACGGCATGCTCGCGCGCTATCCCGAGCTGCAGCGTGCGGTGGACCGGGTCACCAGCCCGGCCGGGCGCGCGATGCTCGAGACGCTGAGCGACTCCTGCATCGCCGACGTGATCACGTACCACCCCTTCCTCAAAACCGAGTCGCTGACCAACGACGGCCGACCGCTGTCCGCCCATCTCGCCGAATTGCCCGAAGCCACGCCGGTATTGGCGGAGCTGCGCATCGGTAACTCCACTCCGGCCACACCGGTCCTGATCACCAGTGGCCGCAACGACGACACCGTCCCGTACGGACAGGCCCGCCGACTCGCCGAAGACTGGTGCGGCAAGGGCGCCACGGTCACCTTCCGCACGAACGAGCTCCCGCCGATCCTGCCCGGAACCACCATCCCGAATCACTTCGGGCCGGAGATCATCGACGGCTTCGGGCCCGACAACGCGTTCACCTATCTACTCGATCGTCTTGCGGACAAGCCGGTCTCCGGCTGCAGCATCGACTGAACAAGGATCTGTGTGTGAAAGCCATTTCGCGCCGCTCGATGCTGGTTGCCGCGGCAACGGCGAGTGGGCTACTTCTCGGTGCCCGCCCCACGGGCACGCCGACTCCGATCGCGTTGCGGTCCAACAATGTTCCGCTGACCTACGAGGACCATCGGGTGGTGGTGATCGGGTCGGGGTTCGGTGGCGGCGTCAGCGCGCTGCGGTTGGCGCAAGCCGGTGTCACGGTGACGGTTCTGGAGCGAGGTCAGCGGTGGCCCAGCGGTCCGAACGCCGAAACCTTCCCGCGCGCGTCCGCCCCGGACAAGCGATTGCTGTGGTACCGATCGAGCCCGAACCTGTTCGGGCGACCGCTCGTGTTCGACCCGTACGCCGGGTTGGTGGAGGCGGTGCCCGGGGTGAACATGACCGCGCTGTGCGCCGCCGGTGTCGGTGGCGGATCGCTGGTCTACCAGGGCATGTCACTGCAGCCCGCCGAGGCGGTGTTCAACGCGCACTTTCCCGAAGAGCTGGACTGGGCGACGATGGATCGGGTGCACTATCCGCGAGTGGCACGGATGCTCGGGCTGGCCGAAGCTCCCGACGAGCTGATCGCCGCCGACAACTACCGGGCCGCAAGGGTCTTCGCGGATCGAGTACGCGGGGCCGGGATGCCGCTGTCGAAGATCCCGATGCCCATCGACTGGAACTTCGCGCTGGCCGAGCTGCGCGGGGAGATGAAACCCTCCTACACCAACGGTGACGGTGCGATGGGGGTCAACAACGGCGGCAAGCACTCTGTCGACGTCACCTACATCGCCGCCGCCGAAGCGACCGGCCGGTGCCAGGTGCAGACCCTGCACGAGGTGACCGATCTCGAACGCGCCCGCGACGGTCGCTGGACCGTGCACGTGCAGCGTCTCGACACCGCGGGTGTCGTGGTCGAGAACAAGGTACTCACCGCGGGATCGGTGATCCTGGCGGCGGGCAGTCTCAACACCACCCGGTTGCTCGTGCGAGCCGGTGCCAAGGGCCTGATTCCCGACCTGCCCGACGGGCTCGGCCAGAACTGGGGCACCAACGCCGATCGCATCTATGTCTGGTCGGAACCCGCCGCGAACTTCGGTGCGGCACAAGGTGGTCCGGTGGTCTACGGCAGTAAGAACTGGGACGATCCGCAGGCTGCGCACACCGTGATCCAGGCCTCCATCCCGCCGATGTCGGTGGATCCGGGCAGCACGATGCTCGTCGGCTACGGCGTCAGTGACAGTCGCGGGTCGTTCACCTACGACGCCGCCCGCGACGACGCGATTCTGCACTGGCCCCACGACGGCGACCGGACCATCCAGAACAACCACATCGACCCCGCCGTGCGCCGCATCGCGGGTTCGACCGGGATGTTGCTGGACACCAACTCGCTGTTTCCCTCGACCTGGCATCCGCTGGGCGGGGCGAGCATGGGCTCGGTGTGCGACCTGGACGGCCGCGTCCATGACCAGCCGGGGCTCTACGTGCTCGACGGTGCGCTGTTGCCGGGTAACGCCGCCGCGTGCAATCCGTCGATGACGATCGCGGCGGTCGCGGAGCGGGCCTTGGACAACCTCGTCGCCGCGGATGTGGGAACGCGCATCTGAGATCGAATCGCCTCGGTGGCGCGACGAGACGATGGACTACTGTGACGTGGTGGCTAGAAAGGGCGAAGGTGATCCCGCGCGCAAGATCACCGAAACCACCTTGTCGTTGCTCGAATCGGAGGGGTATGACGCGGTTCAGCTGCGCCGGGTGGCCCGCGTCGCCCAGGTGTCGCTGACCACGGTCTACAAGCTGTACCCCACCCGCGACGAACTCGTGCTCGCCGCGGTCGCGCAGTGGATGGCCACGAACACCTACACCGAACTCGACCCGCCGCGAGCCGACGAATCGCTCGCCGATGTGTTGAAGCGGGTGACCCGCTACGTGTTCGAGCCGTGGGAGCGTCACCCACGGATGCTCGCCGCCTACTACCACGCACGCTCCGGTCCGGGTGGGCAGCGACTCGACGCGCAGGGTTTCGCCGCGGTGTTGCCCGCGGTGAGCACGATGTTCGCCAGCCTCGACGAGGACTACGCGGCCGATCTCGCCCTCGTGCTGACCAACATGGTCTATGCGCTGCTGGGACGTTTCGCGCACGGTGATCTGGCGATCACCGAGATCCTGCCCGCACTCGAACGCGCCATCGGCCGGCTGACTCAGAACAACGCTCCGTTCGCCGCGGCCGCCGAGCGGACCGCCGGTCCGGGGGCGACTCCGTTCGAGTGGGTGCCCGGTTTCAGCTCGCCCTACTCCCCGGGCACCGAGGCCGACGAGCCGTAACCGGTGTGAAACGTTTTCACGCCGCACCGGAGCAGTTCAAGCTTTGGCAATCGCGACACGGGACTCTGAGGGTTCGGCACCGACGCCGATGCCCAGTAGGAGGAGTCCGAGCGAATGGATCGCCTGAACCACGAGTTCAGTCGGCGCAGCGTGCTGTGCGCTGCGGGGGCGGCGATCGCGCTGACCGCGGTGGCACAGCCGACACAGGCGGGCACGATCACGCGGAAGTGCTCGGTCGACAGCGGTCCGGGAGAGCGCGCCGACCTGGCCGAACAGGCGATCGTGCAGCGGCATGTGCACTCGCTGCTCGGTTTGCCCGACTATCGGCTGGGAGTGCTCGCGTGGCCTGCGGACCTGACCGAAAGGTCCTTGCTCGGGCGATGGTGTTACTGGTGGCAAGCACACCTGCTCGACTGCGCGATCGACGCCGCGCACCGAACCAGCACTCCCGACCGCGTTGATCGGGTCGTCGCCCTCGCACGCGGTATCCGCGCCCGCAACATCACCGGTTGGACCAACCGCTACTACGACGACATGGGGTGGTTGGCAATCGCCCTCGAGCGCGCCGAGCGACTGCTCGACGTCCGTTTCGGCGACGCGATCGGGAATCTGCGGGGCGCCCTGCTCGAAGGATGGAACCCGGATGTGGGTGCGGTGCCATGGCGCAACGGCGACGACTTCTACAACACGCCCGCGATCGGCCCGACCGGCATCGCGCTGGCGCGCCTCGGTGAACTCGACCGCGCCGGCCAACTGGCCGATTTCCTGCACACGCGATTGCGTGACACCGCCAGCGGCCTGATCCACGATGGGGTCCACGAGCCCGGCGGGCAGGTGGACCGCACCGTCCACACCTACTGCCAGGGTGTGACCATCGGGCTGGAGGCCGAATTGGCGCTGCGCACAGGCGAATCGGTTCATCGTCAACGTGCTGCCGCCGTGATCGCCGCGGTCGAGCAGCGGCTCACCGCCACGGGGGTGATCGTCGCCGCCGCCGGAAACGATTCCGGGCTCTTCATGGGAATCCTCGCGCGCTTTCTCGCCGAAGCCGCACTGTCGCTGAACAACACGACCGCGGCGAATATCGTGCACGCCTCCGCCCGGGCGGCTTGGGAAAACCGTGCCGAGGTGAACGGGTTGCCGCTGTTCGGCGCGGACTGGACCCGCCCGGTCGCGGTGCCCGAGCATCCGGGGACCTTTCTCCAGCTCGCGGACGCGTCCGCCGCATCGTCGGCGAACCTGAGCCGGGACCTCTCGGTGCAGCTGAGCGCGTGGATGCTGCTCGAAGCGGACTACCGGCTCACTGCGGCGGGCCACTGACCAGCCTCATTCACCCGGTGAGAAGGGGCAACTGCTGGAACAGTATTCGCGCACCGCCGTCGCCGAGCCGGCCGTCGGGCTCAATGCCACGGACGCTCTGCTCGAAGCAGGTCTGCCGCCCCTGCCCGCCGATCGTGTGGCAGCCGCCCTGCGCGCCGAGATCCGGCGGCTGCTCGACGAGGTGTTAAGCGGCTCAGGGCATTTCGACGGTTTCGGCCCTGGCGATCTCGTTGATCGCGCGCTGAACAGCGTGATCCGGCGGTGTCCGGGCGAAATCGGCGAGGTACTCGATCAGGAGTACCGCCGCGGGTTGGGGGTTCGTCCACTCCCGGTCGGTTTCGGCCGACTCGTCGATCCCGAGCGCCCCGGCGAGCGCGCTGAAGACCGCGGCGGCGTCGAGTCGGGGCAGCCACGTCGCCGATCGGCGGACCACCGATTCCAGCACGGCGCGCACATCGTCGCCGGTGAGACCGTCCGGATGCGCGATCTCGAGCAGGTCGCGAACGATCCCCGCCAGCACCGAGGTGACCTGGTCGGCGGGGAGTTCGGACAGATCCGCGGTGGTCGCGCTGAATCGGGGTTCGTCGGCTGCCCTCGCCGCGCTGACGGCGGCCTCGACGGCGGTCGCGATCGCGCGGGCTGACGAAGGCCAGTCGGACGGCCACATGGGTAGTTCTCCTCGCGGGTCGGTACACGTGCCTCGCCTACCTGCGTATGCGGGCTGTTGTCAGCGTAGTCAGTGCCGGGCCGCGGGCCGCACGCGTGTCAGCAGGTTCGACCACTCCACCGGCCGGGTCCGACCCCGTGACCGTGTGGGACCCGAGGCCGATGAGCTCGTTGCCTGGCTGATCGGTTGCGGGGAGGTGACCCGATCGCGCCCGCGCGTGATCGGGTAGCGCGCTACTCACGCGCGCCGGCGGGCCGGCGGGCCACGCTTTCCAGCAGAGGCGACGGATCCCGCCGTTGTCGACTCCGACACAGGAAGCACGACCGCCATGATCATCGACGACACCCTTCGATCGGCCGTCGACACCGACGACACCGGCGAATTCCATTCCGGCCCGGAGGCGGGCTCCGCGCTGATCGGCAGTGTCGCGCACGGGGTGCGCGAACTGCGCTACGCCGCGGTCGACGACCTCGCGATCTTCGAGGGCGACATCGTGCTCGGCACCGTCGAGGAGATCGATGCCCGCCGTCGACAGGAAGGCGTGGTGGTCTCCGGTGCGGTGTTCCGCTGGCCGAATGCCGTGGTCCCCTTCGAGGTCGACCCGGCCCTGCCCGCACCGCAGCGGGTCTTCGACGCGGTCGCACACTGGAACGCACGCACCAGGATCCGGTTCGTCCCGCGCACCGGCGCCCACGGCGACTTCGTACGGTTCGTGCCCAGCACGTCGAGCCGGTCGCCGGTCGGGCGGCGGGGTGGACGGCAGACGATCGAACTCGCCGCTTCCGCGCCCGTGGGCACCGTGGTCCACGAGATGGGGCACGCGCTCGGACTCTGGCACGAGCAGAGCAGGGAGGACCGGGGCAACTTCATCGCGGTGCGGCTCGACCGGGTCGACCCGGCGCACCGGCACAACTTCGATCAGCACATCACCGACGGCGACGACGTCGGCGGCTACGACTTCGGCTCGATCATGCACTACCCCGCGACGGCGTTCAGCACCACTGGGCAGGCGACGATCCTCGCGCGTGTGCCCGTGCCGCCCGGCGTGACGATGGGCCAGCGCTCCGCGTTGTCGGCCGGCGATGTGAACGCCGCCCACACGATCTATCCGTGACATCGCGCAGGTGCCCGCGCGGTGAAGTCGAGTGGTCCACTACTCGTGATCGGCACCGCGCACGCGCCCACGCTGAATACCCCAGCACACATTCTCCGGGCGAGGTGACCCATGGATACCGAGAGCGAAGCTCGTACCACCGCGTGGCACGAACAGATGGATGCCGCATCGCAGCGATTCGACGACACCGAGGCGCAACGCGATGAGGTGACGCGCCTGCGGGCGGTGACCGAGTCCGATGTCGTCGACACCAAGGAACAGATTCTCGCCCGCGCCGACCGGCTGCTCGTCACCGGCGAAGTCCCCGCGCAGGCGGTGATCGAACTCGGCAGGCAGGACCCGGTCGACAGCATCCGCTCGCTCGAGCGGGTCATCGGCTTCGCCAACGAGTTGCAGGCCGCGAACTTCCTGACCCGCGGTGCTCGCGCCGCCGCGGCGGTGGCGCGTATCTCGTTGGCCGACAACGGCCGTGAGGTGCCGATGGGTACCGGTTCGATGGTGTCGCCGCAACTGCTGCTCACCAACAATCATGTGCTGCCGACGCGGGGGGCGGCCGAGTCGGTGGTGATCGAGTTCCGGGCCGAGGTCGACATCGACAACGTCCCGAACCCCACCGTGCGCTATCGCCTGGCGCCCGACGACTTCTTCGTGACCGACAAACACCTCGACTACACCGTGGTGCGTGTGGCGCCGGGGCCCGACGGTGTGGCGCCCGGCGCCACATTCGGCTGGAATCCGCTGATCGCCAAGCCCGGCAAGATCGTGATCGGTGAGGCGATGAACGTCGTCGGGCACCCCTCGGGCCGGCTCAAGGAGATCTCGATCCGGCACAACCGCCTCGACCTGCAACTCGACGACTTCCTGCACTACGCCTCCGACACCGAACCGGGGAATTCGGGCTCGCCGGTCTTCAACGATCAGTGGGAGATCGTGGCGCTGCATCACGCCGGAGTCCCGAAGAAGGACGACAAAGGCCGGGTACTGCGCAAGGACGGCAAACTGTGGCAGTCCGGGGACGGCGACGACGCGATCGACTGGATCGCCAACGAGGGCGTTCGGGTGAGCGTGCTGTTGCACGATCTCGGATCGCGGCAGTTCGATCCGGCCCAGCGCGCCCTGCTCGACGAACTCGGGCTCGCGGCGGTCGCACCGAGCGAGGCGGCTGCCGGACTGCCGGTGCCGCCACGGGGGTCGGCCGCCGAAAGCCTGGTGCGCGGCCTGCGTGGTCGGTCGAGCGCGTTCGGTGGTCGACGCAGCGTGCTGTTCCTGCACGGACGCGGACAACAGGGCCGCGACCCGGTCGAATTGCGCCGCAACTGGACAGCGGGTTTGAACAAGGGACTCACCCTCGCCGGCCTGAGCCCCATCGACCCCGCCGATGTGTACTTCCCCTTCTACGGTGACCAGCTCGTGGAGAGCATGGACACCCGCGAGGCCGTCGACTCCGGTCCGGCACTCTACGAGAGCCTGGTCGCCGAGGCCGCGCGCCGGGCCGGGATGCCGGACGCCGGTGACCTGCCCACCGACCCGCAAGCGCGCGAACTCTTCGGTGGGTTCGGTGCGGTGGTGCTGGGGCGGTTGCACGACCAGCTCAGCTGGATCGCCGCCCGCAGCGGCCTCGATTCCGCGCTCATCGGCGCCATCTTCAAAGACGTCGCCGCCTATCTCGACGACGAGCGGGTCCGCAAGAGTGTGCTGGACACGGTGCTCATCGATGCACCCACCGAGGGCGACCTGATCCTGGTCAGCCACAGTCTCGGCACGGTGGTCGCGATGGATCTGCTCACCCAGCTGCCCCGCGAACTGAACGTGCGCCTGCTGGTGACGGCGGGCAGCCCGCTCGGGATGGACGGGGTGTACCGCAAGCTGCTGACGGGCGGGCCGAGCAGGCCCGAGCGGGTCGGTGAATGGCTCAACACCTGGTACGCCGGCGATCCGATCGCCATCGGCTGCCCACTGCGTCAGGCCTGGGGGCCGGATCTGCGCGACCTCCCGGTCGAGAACCCCAAGGAGCGGGCGCACGACATC
Organism: Nocardia sp. NPDC056541; assembly: GCF_042794235.1. Taxonomy (NCBI): domain Bacteria; kingdom Bacillati; phylum Actinomycetota; class Actinomycetes; order Mycobacteriales; family Nocardiaceae; genus Nocardia; species Nocardia sp. NPDC056541. Next base: position 42,854 of record NZ_JBHTUD010000005.1, on the reverse strand, counting down.
GCCGAATACCTCGCCCACGCCGCGGTGGCGGCCACGATCGGACACACGCTGTCCGCCTGAGCCACACCACGATTCGCACGACAATCACTCGACACAGGTAGGCGGGCCCGCACCCTCGGCGCTACGGCGTGAACGGGCGCTGATCGAGAAGATCGGCGCCCGCGTTGATCGCGAACAGATAAGGAATATCCGCTCACTGCCGTTCCTCCGAGAAATTGACCCTTCTCGATCCTCCTTCGGCCGTGTCGAACTCGATTGCGTGGCGGACTACTCGAATGTGCGACACAACCGTCGCCACATCCGCGCATATTCGGGTAGTGGATTACGCATTCGCGCCCGCGCGCCCGCGCGCGACGATAGCTCCAGACAGTTTTTCCGCCGAGAAAGGGCGCCGAAATGTTGGAGACGGATACGGAAGACGCGGTCGTGGCAGCGAGCGCGGATACCGAAGAAGAGGTGTTCGAGTCGGCGAAAACCGGCTACGGCGCCGAAGAAGCCGACGTTCGGGCGATCGACCAGACCAACATCACATCGATCTTCTGGGCACAGAAGATCCTGCGCACCCATGGAACAGGTGCCTGGGTATTCGGATTCCCGAACGCCGACGTGCGGGCAGATAGTCAGGTCTCGGTGAGTCTGACCGAGATCGACACCAACAACATCCCGTTCCTCGGACCTGCCACCACCCAGGTCCTGAATGTGGTTCCGCACGCCGACGGCACGATGACAGTGCGATATCACGTGGGGTGGAACCGCAATATCAGGGTGCTGTTCAACTTCATCATCGCCAATTGAGCCGCCGCGATGGCAGTGTCACGGGTCCGCCGGACGCCGGGCTCCGATCGACAGCGTGGTCGATCGAGGCCATCCGGCACCGTGGCAGTCGCAGGGCAGGTCCGCGTCGCCGACGATGTCGATCAGGACCGGTCATCGACCCCCTGCCGAGCGTTACCCGAGCCGGTGCGCCGCCGCCAGTGCGGTGAGCACCTGCTCGGTTTTGGTATCACCCGACGCGATCGTCAGGCCGAGCGTACGTAGGGCGGCTTCGAGTTCGCGCCGGGCGTCGAGCGCGCGTAGGTGCAGATCGACGGGCGAATCGGCTTGTTGCGGTGTGACTTTCAGCGACAGCTCGACCAGATCGAGTCCGGTGGTGCTCCACCGTTCGACATCGGCGCGCAATGTCCCCACCGGCACCCCCGTCCACCGTGCCGAAGCGACCGGTCCCATCGCGCGCAGGTGGTCGACCGCGACGCCGGGCGGCGTGCAGCTGACCAGGAACTGGCGCTGAGCCGAGTGGAGCGCGCCGGTGACATCGACACCCCGGGCCACGGCCGCGCGCAGCGAACCGGCAGGCCGGGAGCTGATCGCCGAGGCCGACAGCATCCGCCGATCGGCCGACCAGTCGCTTTCGATGCGGTACCGCACACCCGGCTCGGTGAAGGGCGCCCCCCAGCGGCCCGCCAGCTGGGAGGGCACGCACGGTCGCAGTTTGACGGTGAGATCGTCTTCCTCCGCGCCGCTGCGCAACCGGATGACGATGCGGCTCGACAGCAGCGTGGGCGCCCCCGCGGTACCCGGGTGCAGCGGCTCGGCGAACCAGATGTCGCGGTGGACCGCGGCGGTGTCGGAACATCGGAGCCGGCGCAGTGCGCCCGCGACATCCCCGTCGAGGTTCACTTTGATCTCGATCGGCGTGATCACCGGGCCCCCTTTCTGTCGCTGTGACGGGTATTGCCCGCGGTGCGCGGGCTCCCTGGAAGCCAGATTCGCCCATCGACGGGCCGCGGCGCGCGCGTAGTGCGCTACCCGATCAGGTCGTGCGTCCGGGTCGAGCGAGGACCATCGACGACAGCTGCGCCGGATCGGCGCCCCGGTGCCCGCGTGCGCGTGCCCGCGCGTAGTGGACTACTCGTGACAGGCCTGACCAGGCGCCGGAGACTGGATTCGATCGGTCCGGTAGGCGGCGAGCACGCGCCATTCCGTGGAGGTTCTCGATGGTCGACGCACAGCAGCAAACACTGGTCACTCGCGCATTGGTCACCGCCGCGGAGGCGCTCGACCGGCGTGTCGGCTGGTTCCGGCTACCGACCCCGTTGGGGTTGGCCGTGCTGGTCGGCCTGCGCAGCAGACTGCGGGCGCGCAACCTCTTCGACACCGGCCCGCACCCGGCCGGACCGTTGCCCCCGGACGACGCCGGCGAACACCGCAACGCACGCACCGTCGAGGGCACCTACAACAGCCCCGACGACCCGCGCGCGGGCTCGATCGGCTGCCGATTCGGCCGCAACGTCCCACTCGATCGCACCTACCCCGAGGATCCCGCGCGGATCATGGAACCCAACCCGCGCACGATCAGCAGGCAGCTGCTCACGCGCGACCGATTCCAGCCGGCCACCACCCTGAATCTGCTGGCTGCGGCCTGGATCCAGTTCGAGGTGCACGACTGGTTCGTGCACGACCCCGCCGAACAGGACCCCTTCGTCGTCACCCTGGACGACGATGATCCGTGGCCGCACCCCCCGATGGCGATCCCGCGCACGGTGACGGTGCCCGCCCCTGACCCGGGCGCCGCGCCGACCTACGTCACCGGCGAGACCCACTGGTGGGATGCCTCTCAGATCTATGGCAAGACAGCGGAATTCGCCGCTTCCCTGCGCTCGGGAAAGCACGGCCAGCTCGTGATCGACGAACTCGGACTCCCGCCGCTGGACGCCGAGCGGCTGGTGGCACTCGATCCCTCGGCGGCCAACGCCTGGGTGGGCCTGGCCCTGCTGCACTCGCTGTTCCTGCGCGAACACAACGCGATCTGTGCCCGCCTGACCCGGCGCTACCCCGACATGAACGACCAGCAGCTCTACGACACCGCCCGGCTGGTCAACTCCGCGTTGATCGCGAAGATCCACACTGTCGACTGGACACCGGCCGTGATCGCCCATCCCACCACCGTGGCGGCCATGCGCGCGAACTGGTTCGGCGTGCTGGGAGAGCGGGTTTCGCGGCGCTTCGGCCACTTCATCGGCAACGAAGTGCTGTGCGGCATACCGGGTTCCGCGCGCGACGACAGCGGAGTGCCGTACTCGCTCACCGAGGAGTTCGTCTCGGTCTACCGCATGCATCCGCTGATCCCCGACGCGCTCGTCGTCCGCAGCCTGGCCGACGACACCGTGCTGGCCGAGCACCCGCTGCCCGACCTCGGCGTCGCCCACATCCGCGAACGGCTCGCCGAGACGGCGATGGACACGCTGCTCTACTCCTTCGGCCGAGCCAACCCTGGCGCGTTGACGCTGCACAACTACCCCGTTCACCTCCAACAGCTGGAGCGTCCGGGCCAACCGCTGCTCGACCTCGCGACCGTCGACATCCTGCGGGTTCGCGAGCGAGGTGTGCCGCGCTACAACGAGTTCCGGCGGCACCTGCGCCTACCGCCGGTCACCTCGTTCGACGAACTCACCGATGACCCGCGGTGGGCGCGCGAACTCGAAGAGGTCTACGGCGACGTGGACGATGTCGACCTGATGATCGGCCTCTACGCCGAGCCCAAGCCGCCCGGTTTCGGCTTCAGCGACACCGCCTTTCGCGTGTTCGTGCTGATGGCGTCGCGGCGGCTGTCGGCGGACCGGTTCTTCACCACCGACTTCCGGCCCGAGATCTACACCGAGGCGGGCTTGGCCTGGGTGCGTGACAACACGATGCGCAGCGTGCTGCTGCGCCATTTCCCGACCCTCGCGCCCGCGCTGGAGGGCGTCGCGAATCCGTTCGCCCCGTGGAGGAGCCCGCGATGAGCTATGTGAGCTACCGCGAGGACCTGGAACAACCGCGGCCCGACGAAGAACAGATCATCGACAAGATCATCGCGGTTCTGCGCGACAACAATGAACGCGCCTACCGCAAGTACAAGCGAGGTTTGCGCGACGCCCATGCCAAGAGTCACGGCATCCTGCGCGGCGAACTGACGGTGCCCGCGGGCCTGCCGCCAGAACTGGCCCAGGGCATGTTCGCCACCCCGGCCACCTATCCGGTGATCGCGCGGTTGTCGAGTACCTCCGGGGTGATCCGCAGCGACCAGCTACGCGGCGTCCGCGGACTCGGGATCAAGGTGCTCGGGGTACACGGGCCGCGCGCGCTGCCCGACGACGAGGCGAGCACGCAGGACTTCATCATGGTGACCCATCGTGAGTTCCTCTTCGCCGACGCGCACGCCTACCTCACCAAGGGCATGCCGACCGCGTGGGTGCTGGCCCGGCTGCCCGACGCCGCCCTGCGCGCGGGCAGCGACCTCGTCGCCGCGCTGAACACACACGTGCTGCGCCGGATCGGGCGCAGCGTGCCACCGAATCTCGGTGTCTTCGTCGCACCCAACACCCACATCCTCGGCGAGACCTTCTACTCCTCGGCGCCGCTGCGCTACGGCGACTATGTGGCCAAGCTGCTCTACGTGCCGGTGTCGCCGGAAGTCGTTGCACTGCAAGGGCAACCGGTCGACCCCGACGCGGGAGTCAATGCCCATCAGGACCTGATCGTCGACTTCTTCGCCGCGCACAGCGCCACCTACGAACTGCGCGCGCAACTGTGCACCGATACCGCCACCATGCCGATCGAGGACGCGACTGCGCCATGGCCCGAAGACGACTCACCGCACCGCACCGTGGCGACCATCCGCTTCGACGTGCAGGATCCGTACACCCCGCAGCGGCGTGCCTACGGTGACGACGTGCTCTCGTTCAACTCCTGGCGTGGCCTGGACGCGCACCGGCCGCTCGGCTCGATCAACCGGCTCAAGAAGCGCGTGTACGAGGCCTCGAGCAACTACCGCCACGACGTCAACAACGCGCCGCGGCTCGAGCCCCGTGACGCCACCGAGCTCCCGCCGTGACCATCGCGGCACCCGCCCATGCGCCGCGCGCGCCCGCCGCGCCGGTCCACCCGCGCGTCGGCCGTGTCGCCGGGCCGAGTCGTTGTGACAGGGCCGGACGGGAACTACACTTTTCATGTATGGGCGGACTCTGGCAGCTGCTCGATCGTCCCGCCGAATATGACGCCGTCCGTAAGGCTTTGACGAACCGCGACACCGGTGGCGTGATCCTCGTCGGTGCCGCGGGCGTCGGCAAGACCACCCTGGCCCGAATGGTCACCGCTGTGCTGTCCGAGCCGGTGCGCTGGGTGGCCTGTACCGCGTCGTCACAAGCCATTCCACTCGGTGCGTTCGCGCCCTGGATCGCCGCGTCGGTGTCGCGCGATCCGCTCGCGCTGCTGCATTCGGCCCGGGAGAACGTGCTCGCCCAGCCCGATACGGTGATCGGCGTCGACGACGCGCACCTGCTCGACATCCTCTCGGCCACGCTGGTGCACCAGATCGCCGTCGACCGTGGGGCCCGCATCATCGCCACCGTGCGCACCGGGGAATCGCTGCCCGACGCGGTCACCTCACTGTGGAAGGACGGGTACCTCGAGCGAATCGAGTTGGCGCCGTTCACCAAAACCCAGTGCACCGAACTCGTCGAGACCGTGCTCGGCGGGACGCTGGAGGGGCTGAGCGCCGATGTGATGTGGGAGTCCTCGGGCGGCAACCCACTGTTCCTGCGCAACATGGTCGAGGGGGGCGTCGAGGCGAGCACTCTGACCGACGTCAACGGCGTCTGGCAGTTGCGCGGGCCCACCGCGGTGCCCTCGGGTCTGGTCGAGTTGCTCGGCGAGCGGTTGAGCAGGGCGGGCGCGCCTGTGCTCGACGTGCTGGAGACGCTGGCTGTGCACGAGCCGCTCGACGTCGACATCCTCAGCGAGCTCGTCGGCGCCGACGCCGTGGACACTGCCGAGGTCACCGGCCTCATCCGGGTCACGAGCCACAACGGGGTCGTCGATGTCCGGTTCAGTCATCCGCTGCTCGGTGAGGTGGTGCGCTGCCGTCTCGGCACAGCCGCCGCGCGCACCCGGCGCGGACGTCTCGTCGAGACGCTGCAGGACCGTGACCTGAGCACACCGGCCCACCGGATCCGGCTGGCGCGACTGTGCGTGGAAAGCGATCGGCCGATCGACATCGTCTTGCTGATCGACGCGGCCAAGGACGCGGTGTCGCTGGCCAATCTGCCGCTGGGCGAACGGCTCGCGCGCGCCGCGTGCGAGCGTGGCGGTGGGCTGCGCGCGGCCGAACTGCTCTCCCGCGCACTGCTCTGGCAGGGCAGGCCCCAGCATGCCGACGAGATCCTGGCCCGGTTCGATCCCGACCGCCTCGATCCGCTGCAACTGGTGCAGTGGGGTGTGGTGCGCGCCAGCTTGCAGTTCTGGTCGCTCGGCGATGTCGACCACGCCCGCGACCTGGTCGAGATGCTGCGCACCCGCGTCGAGTATCCCGCTCTTCGCCTGACGGTCGATGCCGCCGCGGCGGCGATGGCGGTCCATGAAAACCACCTCGACGAGGGAATCGAGGCTGCCGAGCGGGTGATCGCCGATCCGAACTCACCCCGCCAGGCCGTCGATTTCGCCGCGTTCGCCCTGGGCCTGGCAATGCCGGTGGCCGGTCGCGGCGCCGACTTCGCGCCGATCGCGGCCTGCGGCCGCGCGCAGCAGAAGTCCACCGACGGGATCATCCGGGTGATGGTCCGCTACGGCGACGTTCTCGCCCTGACCACCATCGGCGACCTCGACCTCGCCGAGCAGCGCGCGACCGAATACCGCGAGTTCTCCTCGGCAGGGCAGTTCGTCGGCTGGGCGATCGCGCGCATCGCCGACGGGGTCGTCGCCACCTATCGGGGACGGTTCCGCGAAGCGATCACCGCCTTCGAACAGGCGCTGGCGGCGCTCAACGCCGAGAATTCGCTGCCGTGGAAGCTGCCGGCGCGGCTGCTGCTCGCCCGGGCCTACGCGGCGCTGGGCGAGGTCGAACAGGCCGCGCGGGTGCTCGGTGACGCCGACGAGCACAGCGGGCCACACATGGCCCTGCACGAACCGCAGCGCATCATCGCGCGCGCCTGGCTGGCCGCTGCCGAACACAGCGCGCACTCGGCGGTGGACCTGGCACGCAAGGCCGCCGACCTGGCGCACAGCGCCGGTCAGTACGCCATGGAAGCCGAAGCTCTGCACCATGCCACCCGGTTCGGCGATCGCACCCTCGCCACCCGGCTCACGACCGTCGCCGGTCGTGTCCAGGGCCCGGTGGCGGCGATCTACGCCCGCCACGCCGCTGCCCTCGCCGCTGCCGACCCCCGCGCGCTCGCCGCGGTCAGCCGCGAGTTCGAGTCCGCGGGGCTCCTGCTGTCGGCAGCCGACGCCGCGGCGCAGACAGTGCCGATCTACGACCACGCCGGACAGCGCAGGCCCAGCGCCCAGGCGGCCGCCCGCGCGATGGCCCTGGCCGCCCGCTGCGACGGCGCGGGCACTCCCGCTGTCACCGCGGCGGCGCGCCCCCTGCCGATCACCGAACGCGAACGCGAGATCGCCGCTCTGATCGGCCGTGGCCTGTCCAACCGCGCGATCGCCGAACGACTCTGTGTCTCGGTCCGCACCGTCGAAGGCCACATCTACCGGGCCTGCATCAAGCTCGACGCCACCGACCGCGACCAGCTCGCCGAACTCATCTGAGGTACGCGGGCTACCGGTATCCGATCGCGCGTGCGCTCATCGGCTCGGCTCCGGCAACTGGCATTCGGAGACCTTCGGGTTCATGCCGAGGTAGTTGAGCGGGCCCGCGAGCACCGTGAGTCCGATCGTGCCCAGATCACCGCAATTGGCCGGGGTATTGGTGAAGTAGTCCCGCTGCATCGCCGCCGCCAGCCCGGCCCCGAACCAGACCAGCATCAGCACCGACAGCAAGAATTTCGCGGTTTGATGGGCCGGACTGGCCCGGATCTCCCGCACTTCGCGAATCTCTCGGTCCCGTCGATTCCGTCGACCGCGCATCGTCATCGCACCCTTCCCGCCGGCGAGCACCACACTGACACACCATGTGAACAGCGCCGACCCGGTGGACGCCGCCACGACACGCGCGAGATTCTGCTTTATCAACTGTGCAGCCCGGTAGCCGCAGAGTCAATGGACGGTATCGGTCGAAGCCCGCACCGCATCGTCTCGACAGGGTGCGGGCGGGCCGAAGATCAGGCCACGGGTACCGTCTGGTCGTCGGTGGCCTTGGCACGCAGATCACCCAGCAGCCTGGTGAGCTTGCGGGAGACACTCATCTGGGACACGCCGAGGCGTTCGGCGATTTCGCCTTGGGAGAGCGTGTCGTAGAACCGCCAGATGAGCAATTGCCGGTCCTGCGGCGACAGCTGCGCCAGCAGCGGCGCGACGGTGATCGTGTCTTCGGTGAGACGGTAGCTCGGATCCAGGTCGCCGAACGTCTCGGCGACGGTCATGCCGGGATCGCCGTCGTTGTCGCGGGCGGGAGTGTCGAGGCTGCGGGTCTGGAAAGCATTGGCCGCCACGAGGGTTCGGGCGATGTCGGTGACCGGCACGTCGAGCTCGGCGGCGAGTTCGTGGGCGGTGGGGGAGCGCTGGAGCCGACGGCTCATCTCTTCGGTCGCTTCCCTGACCTTGCCCTGGAGTTCTTTCTCGCGACGGGGAACGTGCAGTGGCCAGATGTGATCGCGGAAATGCCTGCGCACCTCACCCATGATGGTCGGCACCGCGAAGCCGAGGAACGGTGAACCGGTGGTCACGTCGTAGCGGTCGACCGCCATGACCATGCCGAGCCGCGCGGTCTGGAGCAGGTCGTCGAAGATCTCGCCACGGCCTGCGTACTTGCGAGCGATGTGCTCGGCGAGCGGTAGACAGACCTCGATGATCCGGTCCCGCAGAGCGTCGTGTTCAAGGCTGCGGGGATCGGTCAGCGCCCAGTGTGCGAACAGGGGTTCGGCGTTTTCGTAGGTGCGGTCGGTGGTCTCGGACATGCGGATCAGCTCCTGGCCTTCGAATGCTCTCCGGATCTGCGGAGGTGAACCTACAGTGCGTGCAGGTCCAGCATTCTGAACGTCATCATCATTCCCGCGCCGAGGCCGACGGCGCCGAAGATCGCGGCGGGCAGCGATCCGGTGAGCGCAGCCAGGCCGAAGAGGAAGAACACGCAGGTGGCCAACATGATGGTGGTGCTGGTCAGATCCATGCTCGGCGTACTCGTTGTCCGATTACGTGAGTTGGTCATAGATCAAGGGTTCACCAACGCGTCGGTTATTAAACCGTTATTGGTCGACTGGGGTTGACAGAGGTGCCTTTTCGGATTTAGATGTTTGACCCGACGTGCAATGGGAAAGATCAGTTTGCATCGCGCACGCGCAGATCGCGGGCGAGGTGGTCACGCTGTTCGACGACCAAGCGACGCAACGAACTCGGTGCGTCGGCATTCGCGGCGAGCCATCGATCGACCCCGTCGAGCGAATCGGCGGCGGGAAAGAGCCCGACCACGATGCGTCGAGCGATCTCGATGCTCCGCTGATCCCATACCGTGCGCAGTGCCGCGAAATAGTCGTCGTCGTAGCGTGCGATCAGGTCGCGGTGGCGGCCTGCGCGGAACCCGTCGATGGTGGCGTCGAGGTGGTCGTTGGTCAGGGTGGGGTCGCCCAGCGCTGAATCCCATGCCGCGGCTTTGACATCTGCTCGCGGGCGGGCCGCGAGTGCGCGCAGGTGAGCGGTTCGCCCCGATGCGGTGCCGTCTCGTTCCCCCTCGGCGTCCAGGTCGGCGAGCTTGGCCTCACCGGTGGCGGCCAGCGCCGTCCACAGCGCCCAGCGCAGATCGGGATCCAGGGCCAGACCCTCCGGCGCCCGGTCGAGCAGGATCGCCCGGATGTCGGTGGCACGGTGGCCGTCGACGGTGGCGGCGGCCGCCACCGCCCGCGCCCACGCCAGCTGCGCGCCGGAACCCGGTGCCGACGAATGCAGTGTGGCCCAGCAGGATTCGAGCCATTCACCGCGCCACCGATCCCGCGCCGGATCGGGCAGATAATGCCCGATGGTGAAAGACGCGTTCGCCAGGACCGCGGTGAGCAGCGCCATGTTCGTTTCGACGGGCGCAAAATCACGAGCCATCGACAGGTAGCGTTCGGCGTGGAGTTCGCCGTCACGGGTGGCGTTCCACAGCGCCGACCAGATCAGTCCGCGCGCCAGGGGGTCGGTGACCCGATTCAGTGAACTCTCCACGGTGGCGAGCGAATCCACGTCGAGACGGACCTTCGCGTAGGTGAGATCACCGTCGTTGAGCAGCCGCAGCGCAGCGGGTGCGAGAGTCACCGGTGTGTGAGCGTCGACGATGTCGAGTTCCACGCGCTCGCGAATCACCAAGTCACCCTCGGCATCGAAGTCGTAGAGCCCGACAGCGAGCCGGTGCGGACGCGGATCGGTTTGCACGATCGCACCGCTGTCGAGGGTCAGCGTGGACACCCCGGTCGTTTGCAACCAGGCCCGCGCCCAGCCCGCCAGATCACGGCCGGAATCCGCCGACAATTCGGCCAGCAGGTCGTCGAGAGTCGTGTTGCCGAATGCGTGCGTGCGGAAATACCGGCGTACACCCGAGAAGAACTCCTCCCGGCCGACATAGGCGACCAACTGTTTGAGTACGCTCGCGCCCTTGGCATAGGTGATGCCGTCGAAATTGAGTTTGGCGGCCTCGAGGTCGGTGATATCGGCGACGATCGGGTGCGTGGTCGGCAGCTGATCCTGCAGATATGCCCAGGCCTTGCGGCGGTTCGCGAACGCTACCCAGGCGTCGGTCCACTCGGTGGCCTCCGAGCTCGCGAGTGCGCCCATGTAGTCGGCGAAGGATTCCTTGAGCCACAGGTCGTCCCACCACACCATCGTGACCAGATCGCCGAACCACATGTGGGCCATCTCGTGCAGGATCGTGTTGGCCCTGCCCTCGTACTGGGCGGCGGTGGCCGCGCCACGGAACACGTAGGCCTCGGTGAACGTGACCAGTCCGGGGTTCTCCATCGCACCCAGGTTGTATTCGGGAACGAACACCTGGTCGTACTTGCCCCACGGGTACGGGTAGTCGAAGTTCTCGGCGAAGAAGCCCAGACCCTGCTTCGTCACCTCGAAGATCGTGTCGGCGTCCAGGTAGCGGGCCAGCGAAGCGCGGCAATAGATCCCGAGCGGGATCGTGAGTTCCCCTCGCGTCCACGACGATTCGACGCGATGGTACGGGCCGGCTGCGACCGCGGTGATGTACGTCGAGATCGGCAAGGTGGGGGAGAACTCGACGTTCTGGAGCACGCCGTTGTCCTGGATTGCCGCGAACGGCCGATTCGAGATCACCTGCCACCCGGCCGGTGCGGTCACCGCGAACGTGAACGGCGCCTTCATATCCGGCTGTTCGAAGCAGGCGAAGACCCGTCGCGCATCCGCGGGCTCGTACTGGGTGTAGAGATAGGTCTGGTTGTCGACCGGATCGACGAACCGATGCAGCCCCTCACCGGAGCGGCTGTAGGCACCGGTGCCCCGCACGACAACGACGTTCGTCTCCGACAAGCCGACGAGCGCGAGCCGGGCTCCGTCGTACTCGACGGCGACATCGGTGCCGTTGACGGTCACCGATTCCACCGACGGACCGATGAAGTCGAGCCACGTCTGTTCGACGGAGGCACCGAACTCGACGGTGGTCGTCGTCGCGAAACCATCCTGGGACTGATCCGGGGCCGCCGACAGATCGAGTTCGACGCGGTAGGCGCGGACGGTGATCGCGGCCGATCGCGCGGCGGTCTCGGAGCGGCTCAGGTTCGCGGTGTTCACGCCTCGATCCTGCCAGCCGCCCCGGCGCCGTGCGTCGCACTCCACGCGACAACTACTCCACGGTGACGCTTTTCGCGAGGTTGCGCGGCTTGTCGACATCGCGCCCGAGCGCGATGGCCGTGTGATAGGCGAGCAGCTGCAGCGGAATCGTGAGCAGCATCGGGTCCAATTCCGGTGCGACGCGCGGGACCCGGATCACTTCGTCGGCCACGTCCGGCGGCAGGTCCGCGTTCGTGACGGCGATCACGGGTCCGCCGCGTGCCTTGATCTGTTCGATGGTGCTGAGGTTCTTGGCCAGCAGTTCGTCGTCGGGCACGATCACCACGCTCGGCATCTCCTGGTCGATCAGCGCGAGCGGGCCGTGTTTGAGCTCGGAGGCCTGATAGGCCTCGGCGTGCACGTAGGAGACCTCCTTGAGCTTCTGCGCGCCTTCGCGGGCGACCGGCCACGCCCGCACCCGGCCGATGAAGAACATGCTGCGGGCCTTGGCGTAGCGGTGCGCGATCTCGGCGATCGCGTCTTCGTCGGTGAGGACCTGGTCGATGGCGGCCGGCAGGGCGCGCAGGCCGTCGACGATGCGATGGCCGTCGGCGGCCGACAGGTCGCGAACCCGGCCCAGCAGCAGGGCCAGCATCGTGAACGACACGGTCATATTGGTCAATGCCTTGGTCGAGGCAACCGAGATCTCCGGGCCCGCGTGCAGGAACACCCCTGCCCCGCACTGGCGAGCGATCGCGCTGCCCACCGCGTTGACGGCGCCGATGACCCGGCCGCCCTTGCGCTGTAGCTCCTGCACCGCGGCGAGGGTATCGAGGGTTTCGCCGGACTGACTGATCGCGACGTAGAGCGCGTCGGGATCGACGACCGGATTGCGGTAGCGGAACTCCGAGGCCGGTTCCGCGGTGGCCGGAATACGGGCGAGTTCCTCGATCAGCTGGGCACCGAGCTGGCCCGCGTAGTAGGCCGAACCGCAACCGAGGAAGACGACCTTGCTGATACTGCGCAGTTCGCGGGCGTCCATGTTCAACCCGCCGAGGTGGGCGGTGGCGAAGCGGTCGTCGAGGCGCCCACGCAGCGCTCGGCGCACCGCCTCGCTCTGTTCGGCGATCTCCTTGCGCATGAAGTCGGGGAAGCCGCCGAGCGCGTAGTCCTCGGCCACCATGTCGATGGTGGTCGGGGTCTTGTCGGTCTGTTCGGACTCGACTCCCAGTGTGCTGGTGCGGAATTCGCTGTCGCGGATGGTCGCGAGCTCGCCGTCGTCGAGGAACACCACCCGCTGGGTGTGGTGGACGAGGGCGGCGACATCGGAGGCCACGAACATCTCGCCGTCGCCGACGCCGAGCACGATGGGGCTGCCGTTGCGGGCGACCACCAGCTCGGCCGGGCGGCGCGCGTCGAGGACCAGCAGACCGTAGGTGCCGCGGACCCGGTGCAGCGCGGCGCGAACGGCGTCTTCGAGAGATTCGGATTCCTCGAGTTCGCGCGCGACCAGGTGGGCGATCACCTCGGTGTCGGTGTCGGAGACGAGATCGATGCCGAGCGCGGTCAGCTCGGCCCGCAGTTGTTCGGCGTTCTCGACGATACCGTTGTGCACCACGGCGATACGGCCGCTGACATCGGTATGCGGGTGGGCGTTGGCGTCACTGGGCTCGCCGTGGGTGGCCCAGCGGGTGTGCGCGATGCCGACGGTGCCGCGCAGAGCGGTGGTGTCGGCCTTGTCGCGCAGGTCCTGCACCCTGCCCCGGGTTTTGCACACGCGCGCCTTGCCGCGATGCGGCAGTGCCAAGCCGGCCGAATCGTAGCCGCGATATTCGAGCCGATGCAGACCCTCCAGCAGCACGGGAACAGCTTGCCGGTGACCGATGTATCCGACGATTCCACACATGGCGTGATGAACCCCTTACCCGTAGACGATGCGACGAAGTTGCCGTTCGGTGAATGACGGTGCCGCGACCGGGCGCTCGCCGAGTTCGATCTCGAGGCGTCGCCAGATCTCGGCATTGCGCATCTCCCGAGCTTGCAGCTCGGCATGCCTGCGCCGGACGAACTGCTCGGCCGTCTCGTCGAAGTAGCCGACGATGTCGGCGACGACCCGGGCCGCCACGCGTTCGGGTAGGCCGGTGGACGCCACGACATAGCGGACCAACTCGGTGGGTACCCCGTCATTCACTCGCACGATCATGCCTGCCCCGACCGGGTTCGCCAACATCCCTGCCCGAATTCGGGCAGATTGTGTCGCGACTGCGCCTCGATGGGACGCGTCATGCATGCAGTCGGTCCGGCCGATGCGCGCGGAGTTCATGCCGTTATCGCCTTGTGAGGTGTGAGCCGCGACTTGCGAACAATTTGCTGGAAGGGTGTCGAGTACACGGAATACTGCGCATCCGAGTGGAGGTTGTGGTGAGGCGACGAATGGGCGACGCATTCAGTGACCGGCTCTATTTCGCGGGCCCCGCGTCGGCATCGGATGAAGCAGGCGGCAGGCCAGAATACGTCGTCGACGCGGCAATCGTGACGATCGCGGAAGAGATCGTGCGCACGGGTTTCGATACCGAGGATATCGTGCACCAGCGGCTGCGCAGGTTCTGTGCGCACGCGAAAGCCGAAGGCGCGATGGTGAATTGCCTTCTCGGTGCGGCAACTGCGGTGGAAGACGGAGGGGTGGTGCCCTTTGTCGGCAGAGTCGTCGGCAGGCTCGGGCACGCGGAGTTGTTGTTCGATCTGGCTCTGGACGAATCGGGTTTCGATCCGTTCGACGGTAACCCGGTGGTGAATTCGGTCGGGCCGGGGGTGATGACGGAACTGGATTTCGAATTCGTCATCGCTCAGGTGAGTGAGCTGGTCGATAGCTTGCTGCTACCCAATTATCTGGCACTGCTCGAATGGCGTGACCTCACCGGGGAGGCGCCGCGATCACGTCAGCCGGAGCAGTCGGCCGCGTTGCTGTACGAGCTGAACGAACGGCTCGCGCCGGTCCTCGGCGACATGCCGCTGGCTTGGTTGTTGCTGCACTACGCGGAGTTCGGCGTCGCGCCGCTGGCGGACTCGATCCATCGCGCGCTGCTGCGCACCAACGCCGCCGACGCCGTGGCCGCCGCGCGTACCGCCGCGGCGGCACTCACCGCGATGTCGTTCGTGTCATCCTCGGCCAGGCTGGGTGATCTTCCGGTGGTGTCACGCCGTCCACGGCATCAGCCGACGCTGGTCACCGCCAACCACGTCATGGCCGATCTGGTCTGCGCGCTGTCGCGCTGCGATACCGCGAACGGCTGGCAGGCCGACGCGAAACTGCTGCGGACCGCCGACGCGCAGACGGTCGGCTGGCTGCTGGTCGAGGACCGCCGCCATCGACGTGAAACCCGCAGCAGCCGAGGCGATCTCATGGCATCGGCGATCGGGCTCGAGATCATGCTCGGCGTCGATCACACGTCCGGTTCGGCCCCGGCGCCGGCGCAGGCGCCGGCGGCGACCGCGATCACCGCCGATCTGCTTCGCGTCCTGCGCCTGCCCTGGGACCAGATCCCGGAGTCGGCCCGCTACAGTCCGCGTCATCTGGACGGTGCCCTGCGTTTGGCCTGTTGCGCGATGGAGGCCATGGCCCCGGGCGTCGAGTCCATCTCCGATATCCTGCGCCGCGCGGCCGATCGGGCGATCCCCGCGCTGAGCGCCCGCCCGGAACCGCCGATCTATCTCCAGGGCGCACTGGCCCTGCTCGAGTCCTGGCATCATGGCGGTGCGCCACGCACCCGCCCCCTGCTCGAGGCGACCGAACCCATCGCCCCTGTGGTCTTCTCCACGCTGTTGCTGATCGGCGCGGCGCTACTCGAAATGCTCGCCGAGGAGTTCGACGCGGACGTGACGCACGTACTCGACGCACTCGAGACGCGCCTGCGAGCCCGCGACCGTCTAGCGGAGTGACGACGGGATGGGTCGTCACTCTCAGTGAAGATAGGCGGTGAGCTGAGGGACCGCGTTGACCACGTGCTGGGCGATGATCGGTTGGCCGATCAGGGTGAGGGCCCAATCCTGGTGGGGGCGGTGCAGTTTGCCGACGACGATGCCGGTGTGGGCGCCGACGCTGTCGAGATCGATGCGGATCAATTCGATACCGGTGACATTGTCGACGACGCGGCAGAAGCCGTTGGCGATCTGGTCGAACCGCTGGCCGGTGTAGCAGGTCACCAGGAACACGATCGTCGTGACGGCGGGATCGAGGAGGGCCAGGTCGACCACGATCACTTCGTTGTCGCCGTCCCCGTCGCCGGTGACGCTGTCCCCGAGATGGCGCAGCGCGCCGTCGCGCGAGGTGAGCTGCTCGTGGAAGGCGACATCGACGAAGTTCTCGCCGGCGAACGACAGCGCCGCCGCGTTGAGATCGATGTCCTTGCGGCGGGGATGCATTCCGTTGGCGTGGGCCGGGTCCCAGCCCAGGCCCATGCTGAGGTGGGTGATTGCGTGCGTCATGCGGTACTCCTGGCCGATAGGAACCCGCCCGACCGAGCACGAGCAGGGTTGCCGACCAGACTTCCCGACTCGTCGACCCATAAACATGGCGTAAAGATCAGGCCCAGCACAAATCTGGCGGCGTGCTGTGCGCGTCGTCCGGCCGGGTTGTGCTCGCCACGGGACTACCGTGACGGCGATGAGCGCACGCTTCGAAGAACTCGGCTGGCGGCAGACCCCGATCGGCGAGATCAGTCTGCGTCGCCGCTTCGATCCGACGGTGCGGGCCGATGTCTACGAGGTGAAGCTCGGTGACGAGTACCTGATGTCGAGCTTGTTCACCGTCGCCGAACGTGCGCTGTCGCGGCTGGGATTGGGGCGCACGCCCGGCGACCGGCTGGAGGTGCTCGTCGGTGGGCTCGGCTTGGGATACACCGCGCGAGAAGCGTTGCTGGACCCACGAATTCACGCGCTCACGGTGATCGAGTACTCCGACGCCGTCATCGAGTGGCATCGCCGTGAGCTGCTGCCCGACACCGCCGGGTTGGCTGCCGACTCCCGGGTCGAGCTCGTCTGCGCGGACTTCTTCGCCGCGGCGGCGGGGCCGGTGGGCTTCGATCCGGCACGCCCGGGACGCGTGTACGACGCGCTGCTGCTCGACATCGACCATTCACCACGCCATGTCCTGCACGGTTCGAATGCCGAGTTCTACACCCGCGAGGGCCTGCGCGCGGTCGCGCGACACCTGGTCGACGGCGGCACCTTTGCGATGTGGTCCGACGACGCACCGGATGACGAGTTCCGCGAAGTTCTGGAATCCGCCTTCGTCGATGTGGAGGCGCGGCCGATCCTGTTCGACAACCCGCTGACCCGCGGGCGATCCGGCGCGACGATCTACCTCGCGACCAGGTCCCACCGCGCTCGGAGCACAGACCGCGACCAGGCATTATGTGACTAGGAACAACAATGCGGCGAAGTGATTGCCGTCGGCGTCGCTGAGGTTGATCGTAAGTGTCTGGGAGTAGTTGTCCCACACACCGAACCTACGGCGATCGCGTCATGACGGGCCGGTTCGGGATCGAGCTTTTCGGATTCGACATCGGAGTCAGGATGAACAGCTTGCTCGAAAACCATCGCGGATGGGTAGCCGACATCTTCACGGATGGGTTGTACGGACGCAGTGACGCCCCGAGCCCCCGCGCGACGGTCGCCAACGATGCCCGGCCGCTGGCCCCCGCAGACAGCCACCCGCGCCGACCGGAGGAGGTGATCGGGTGGCGCGCACTGTGCTCCTGCGACGGCTGGCACGGACGAACCTGGCTACGCACCGATCTGTCCGCCGACCACGCCCCCTCCGCGCGGGTGCTGCATTGCTCCACCGGACGGCTCGACGCCGACCTCGCCCGCCTGGTCCTGGCCGAATGGGACTATCACCAGCTCGAGATGCAGGCGCTGATTCCGGTGCGCCTGGCGTTCGAGGACACGGCGTCGGCACAGCGGCGCCTCGTCGAAGCCGTCCGCTTCGTGCGCGCGTCGGGAGCGTCGTGGGAAGCGGTCGCCCGGGTGATCAGCGCGCCGTCGGCGGAAGCGGCCGAATCGCGATTCAGTAGTTGGACATCCCAGGGGCACAGCGCGGCGGAATTGCGCATACCGTAATCCCCGCCGATTCGGCCATTCCGCTCAGCCTGAATTCAATGATGGTCGCGGCGCGTTCCTGCTGGTTTCGTGTGACGAGATCGTCCAGGTTCGAGTGAGAGGCCTCCGTATGTCCGTCCATGACGCAGCTGTATCCGGGAGCGCGGTGCGGGTGGTCAAGCTCGGCGCCCACATCGGCGCTCAGGTCGACGGGGTTCGGCTCGGTGGTGACCTGGACGCGCGAACGGTGGCCACCATCCGCGCCGCGCTCAGCGAGCACAAGGTGATCTTCTTCCGGGGCCAGCACCACCTGACCGAGGACGGGCAGTACGAGTTCGCGCAGCTGCTCGGCAACCCGACCACCCCGCACCCGACGGTCACCTCCGCCGGTGCGAAGAGCCTGGCCATCGACTCGCACCAGACGCGGTCCAACGTCTGGCACACCGATGTCACCTTCGTCGATCGTGTCCCGCAGGCCTCCATCCTGCGTGCGGTCGCCCTGCCCAGCTACGGCGGTTCGACCACCTGGGCTTCGACCGTGGCCGCCTACAACTCGCTGCCGGAGCCACTCCAGCGACTCGCCGAGAGCCTGCGCGCGCGGCATTCGAACCGCTATGACTACGCCGCCGAGATCCAGGACCGACCCGCCGATACCGACCGCGACTACCGTCGCGAGTTCGAGTCCACCTATTTCGAGACCGAGCACCCCGTGGTGGAGGTGCACCCCGAGACCGGTGAGCGCGCCCTGCTGCTCGGCTGCTTCGTCAAGGAGATCGTCGGGCTGTCGAGCAACGAGTCGCGGGCACTGTTCCGGCTGTTCCAGGACCGGATCACCCGCCTCGAGCACACCGCCCGCTGGAACTGGTCGCTGGGCGACGTCGCGATCTGGGACAACCGGGCCACTCAGCACTACGCCATCGACGACTACGACGGCAGCGAGCACCGCAGGCTCACCCGCATCACGCTGGGCGGTCCGGTCCCCGTCGGGATCGACGGCACCGCGAGCACGGTGATCGCCGGCGACGCCGAGCCGTACACCGCACCGCTCGAGCGTGCGGCATAACCATCATCGACCGCCACCAGCTCGCGCGCGTCCCCGGGCCAACACCCGGTATCGACTATCCTTCGACGGCACATTCGACCGTTGATCACGCGCGAACAGGTACCCACTGGCCCAGTCCGACGATGGGAATGCCGTGAATTTGTGGAGCTATGTCCAGGACCGAGGCGAGGTGTTGACCTTCCTCACCTACCAGCATGCGTCGCTGGCCTTTCAGACCGTGCTGGTCGGCACCGTCGTCGCGATCCTCATCGCGGTGGCGGTGTATCGGTTGCCGCTGGCATCGGCGTTGACCCTCACCTCGAGCCGGGTCGCGTTGACGATCCCCTCGCTGGCACTGCTGGCATTGCTGTTGGTCCCGTTCGGCCTCGGTGTGGTGCCGTCGTTCATCATGCTGGCGTTCTTCGCGGCCCTGCCGGTGATCGGTAACGCGATCGTCGGGCTGCGATCGGTGCCTGCCACGGTCGTCGAATCCGCGCGCGGCATCGGACTTTCGCGCTGGCGGATCCTGCTCACCGTCGAGCTGCCGATCGCCTGGCCGGTGATCCTCACTGGCATCAGGGTCTCGACCCAGATGATCGTCGGTGTCGCCGCGATCGTGGCCTACGTCCTCGGGCCCGGCCTCGGCTCGCTGATCTTCAACGGCCTGTCGCGTCTCGGCGGGGCCAACGCGCTCGAAATGGCGCTCACCGGAACCATTCTCATCGTTGCCATCGCGTTGGTCTTCGACGCGCTCCTCGTCCTGCTCGGACGCCTCACGATTGCCAAGGGACTGTGATGACCGATGTGACCAGCCAGCCCGCGCCGACCGCGCCCCAGCGCAACGTGACCGGCGATTCCATCACCTTGGACGGGGTCGTCAAGCGGTACAAGGGCCAGGACACCCCCGCCGTCGAACGTCTGGACCTCGAGATCGAGGCCGGTAATATCGTCGCGTTCGTCGGACCTTCGGGCTGCGGTAAGACGACCACGCTCAAGATGATCAACCGGCTGATCGAGCCGACCGAGGGCCGGATATTCATCGGCGGACGTGACGTGACCCGCGAAGATCCCGACAAGCTGCGGCAGTCGATCGGCTATGTCATCCAGTCCGGTGGGCTGTTCCCGCACTGGTCGGTCGCCAAGAACATCGGCGCGATCCCGCGGGTACTCGGCTGGGACAAGAAGCGAATCGCCGAACGCACCGAATATCTTTTGGATCTGGTCGGTCTCGACCCCGCGACCTTCGCCGACCGTCTGCCCAAGGACATGTCCGGCGGCCAGCAGCAGCGTGTCGGCGTCGCCCGCGCGCTCGCGGCCGACCCGCCGGTGCTGCTGATGGACGAACCGTTCGGCGCGGTGGACCCGATCACCCGGGTTCGCCTGCAGGACAGTCTGATCGCGATCCAGCACGAACTCGGCAAGACCATCGTGATCGTCACCCACGACTTCGAGGAAGCCACCAAACTCGGTGACAAGGTGCTCATCCTGTCCGAGGGCGGACACGTCGAGCAGTACGCGACACCGGAGGAGATCCTCACCGACCCGGCGACGCCGTTCGTCGAGGAGTTCGTCGGATCGGGCGCGAAACTGGCCTATCTCACGGTGTCTCGGGTCCGCGATGTGGAGGTCGACCCGGTGACCACCGCCAAGATCGGCGAATCCTCGCAGGTCGTGATCGGGCGGGCGAAAGCCGCGGGACACACCTGGGTGGTGGTCGTCGACGACGCGGGGCGGCCGCGGTCGTGGCCCTCGCTGCCGGAAGTGGCGAGCAAGCCGGAGGTTTCGGACTACCTCGATCGCCGGCTGCCCGTCGTCGCGCAGTCCTCGACCCTCAACGACGCGCTCGACGCCATGCTCGCCGCCAGTCAGGGGGCGACCCTGGTCACCGACGGTCGCGGCGCCGTAGTCGGCTCGCTGAACATCGGCTCGGTGACCGACGTGATCCAGACCAAGCTCGCCGAAGGGCACGCCGCCGCCGAGGACCTGTCCTACGAAACCTACGTCGACGGTTCCGATCCCACACCCACCCCGGTCGTCGCCGCCGACGACGAACACGGATCGGCCGGACCGGCATGAACCGACTGCGCCGGGTCCCGATCGATGTGTGGTTCGAACCGCTCATCATCGTCGTGATCGGCATCGGATACGTGCTCTGGTATCAGTCGTCGACGTTCACCGCGACCGAACAGGCCTCGCTCGGCTGGGCCAATCTGCAGACCACGATCCTCGAGCACATCCGGCTCACGGTGGTCGCCACGCTGATCGTGGTGGTGGTCGCGATTCCGCTCGGCATCGCCTTGACCAGGCCCGCGTTGCAGCGGTTCGAGCCGATCGCCGTCAACATCGCCAATATCGGTCAGGCCGCGCCCGCCGTCGGACTGCTCGTGCTGTTCACCTTCTGGCTCGGCACCGGATTCCGCACGGCGGTCGTCGGTCTCGTCGTCTACGCGATCCTGCCGATCCTGCAGAACACGATCGTCGGGCTACGGCAGGTCGATCACCGCACCATCGAGGCCGCTCGCGGCATCGGCTTCTCGGCCGGGCGGACGCTGGTTCAGGTCGAATTGCCGCTGGCCGTGCCAGTGATCCTCAACGGCGTGCGCACCGCGCTGGTCATCTTGGTCGGCACCGCGACGCTGAGTACCTTCATCGGTGCGACCAGCCTGGGCACGCTGATCACGACCGGTGTCACCCTGTTCCTGCCCAAGCTGCTCATCTCCGGCGCCGTGCTCGTCGGGTTGCTGGCGTTGATCATCGATTGGCTCGGCCGACTCGTCGAACTGGCCGCGACCCCACGAGGTGTCTCATGAGGCGAGTCCCGTTGATTACCGCGCTGGTCGCGACGCTGTCGTTGCTCGCCGGGTGTGGCCTGGTGAGCTCGTCGGGCACCTTCCACGACGCGAGCCTGCCCGGCGGCGAACGTCCCCTCGACGGCGCGAAATTGGTCGTCACCTCGAAGAGCTTCACCGAGGGGGTGTTGCTCGGCAAGATCACCGCGACCTACCTGGCCGCGGCGGGGGCCTCGGTCACCGATCTGACCGGCGCGCCGGGATCGGCCTCGTCACGGCAGGCCCAGCTCAACGGCGACGCCGACGTGCTGTGGGAATACACCGGCACCGGCTGGGTCAACTACCACAACGAGACCGAGACGATCGTGGACCCGCAGGAGCTGTGGCAGCGCGTCCACGATGTCGAAAAGCGTGACTACGACCTGGAATGGCTGCCCCCGTCCAACTTCAACGACACCTACGCGTTCGGTGCGTCGACACCGACCGCGCAGCGACTCGGCGTGAAGTCACTCTCGGACGTGGCCGCGCTGCCGGTTGCCGAACGAACGTTCTGTGTCGACGACGAATTCTTCAGTCGCTCGGATGGTTTCATTCCGATGCTGCAGAAATACGGCATCCCCTACAACGATCCCAACGGTGTGCCCGCGGGCAACGTCACCCGCATGGACGCCGGCGTCGTCTACACCGCGACCGCCAAAGACTCTCCCTGCCACTTCGGCATGGTCTACACCACCGACGGCCGCGTCAAGAACCTGAACCTGGTGGTCCTGGACGACGACAAGAAGTTCTTCCTGCCCTACAGCGGCACCGCGGTCGTCCGGGGCCCCGTCCTCGACGCCAACCCCGTACTGCGCGAACTTCTCGGCACGATCTCCGAACTGCTCACCGACGACCTGATGCGAGAACTCAACGGCCGCGTAGACATCGACGGAGAAGACCCCGCCGACGTCGCCTACGACTGGCTGAAAAGCGCGAAACTGATCGCCTAGCGCAGCGGCACGCTGCCGCGGGCGATCCAGCGCCGGGGAACGTGATCGACGCCGGTCTATGATCGCGCTGTGCCTCAGGATGGTCTTGCCGACGTGCAGCGTTTCGATCCGGTGCCGGACCCGCGGCCGACCGATGAGGTGTGGCCGGAGCTGAAGTGGCCGGTTGCCCCGGATGCCGAACTCGTCGGTGAGACAGTGCGGTTGAGCCCGGTCGATCCGGCAGCGGACGCGGCCGAGTTGTTCGCGGTGCTCGAGCACGATGTCGTGTGGGCCCACATTCCGTTTCGTCCGCGCGATCGACAGGAACTCGAGGTGTTCCTGCGGTCGTGGCACGCGACGCCGGAGAACCATCTGTGGATTGTCCGAACGCGCCGGGCCATCGCCGGCCACCCGGTCGGTGCGATCGTCGGGATGACCTCCTATCTCGAAACCCGAGCGCGGGACGCCCGGTTGGAGATCGGCGCCACCCTCTTCGCCCCGGGCGTGTGGGCGAGCGGGGTGAACCCGGAGGCCAAGTGGCTGCTCCTGGGCTATGCGTTCGACACGCTGGGTGCCGGTCGCGTCGAGCTCAAAACCGATGTTCGCAATCACCGTTCGCAACAGGCCATCGCGCGCCTCGGCGCCCGGTACGAAGGCACACTGCGCCGCTATTCCCGGCGGGCCGACGGCACCATTCGCGACTCTGTGCTGTTCTCGATCACGGTGGAAGACTGGCCGGACGTCAGAGCGCGTCTTGCCGGCCGGCTTCGCGATCTCGGGCGTTCCGTGAACTCGTCCGCGGCACCCCTACGCTGAACGCGGCCGGCTACCGATGCGCTGATACACGTAGGCGCCGCGAGGGTTTCGCGTTTGCGTAGCCTGTCCTGCCGGCGATCCGCCTACTCGGCAGGCCCTCACACTGCGCAGTTGCCGACAGCCTATTTCGAGAGCGGCAGCCCGGTCGGTTCGGGAATCTGTTCGACGGTGAGTCGTTTGCGGAAGACCCAGTAGGTCCAGCCCTGGTAGATCAGGACCACCGGGGTGCACAGGACCGCTGCCCAGCTCATCACCTGGAGGGTGTAGTGGCTGGAGGAGGCGTTGTGGATGTTCAAATCGAACGCGGGGTCGATCGTCGAGGGCATCACGTTCGGGTAGAGCGAGCCGACCAGCAGGATGGTGGCCGCGGCGATCGTGACGGTGGTGCCGATGAACGCCCAGCCGTCACGGGCCGCGCCGGTGGCCCCACCGGCGACGACCAGGCCGAGCACGGCCGCGCCGAGCGCGGCCCAGGTCCAGCCGGAGCCGTAGGCGAGCTGAGTCCAGAGCCCGAACCCGCCGACGATCGCCACCGTGGGCACGAACAGGATCCGCACGCATACGCGGGCATCGTCGCGGACTTCACCACCGGTTTTGAGCGCGAGGAAGATCGCGCCGTGCAGGGCGAACAGGATGGCCGTGGTCGCCGCGCCGAGCAGCGCGTAGGGGCTGAGCAGATCCCACACCGAGCCGACGACCTGTCGCTTCTCGTTCAGCGGTACCCCGCGCACGAGGTTGGCGAACACCCAGCCCCACGCCAGTGCCGGAATCCACGAGCCGATGCCGATACCGATGTCGCACCAGGCCCGCCACTTCGGCGAGTTGATCTTCGATCGCCACTCGATCGCGCAGATTCGCAGGATCAACGCGACCAGCAACAACAGCAGGGCCAGATAGAACCCGGAGAACAAGCTCGCGTACCACTCGGGAAACGCCGCGAACATCGCACCGCCCGCGGTGATCAGCCAGACTTCGTTGCCGTCCCACACCGGGCCGATGGTGTTGAGCACGACGCGCCTGCGCACATCGGAACCCTTACCGAGGATCGGCATCAGCATGCCGACGCCGAAGTCGAAGCCCTCGAGGATGAAGTAGCCGGTGAACAGCACGGCGACCAACACGAACCAGAATTGCTGCAGACTCATCGTCGTCTCCTAGTACGCGAAGGACAGCGGCTCGACGGGTTCGGCGCGGTGCCTGCCGCCACCGCCGTCGTCATCGGGACCGAACTCGTCATCGGACGCCGTCGGCCCTGGTTCGGGCCCGACCACGGTGTAGCGATGCATCAGGTAGTACCAGACCACCGCCAGCGCGCCGTAGAGCAGCGTGAAGACAGCGAGGGAGAAGATGACCGTTGCCGGTGCGTGATCGGAGACGCCTTGCGCCACCGTCATGCGAATGGTCTTGTCGCCGGTCAGGTTCGGCACCACCACCCACGGCTGACGTCCCATCTCGGTGAAGACCCAGCCCGCGCTGTTGGCCAGGAACGGGGTCGGGATGGCGATCAGGCACAGCCAGGAGAACCAGCGTGTGTCGGGAACTCGGCCGCCGCGGGTCATCCAGAGTCCGGCCAGCAGCAAGAGTGCCGGTCCGGCCAGCAGGCCGATCATGCCGCGGAAGCCCCAGTAGGTGACGAAGAGGTTGGGCCGGTAGTTGCCGGGCCCGTAGTCCTCGACGTAGGACTTCTGCAGATCCTCCACACCCTGCAACGTGACGCCGGTGAACTTGCCCTCGGCCAGGAACGGCAGGACATAGGGAACCTCCAGCAGATGCGTGACGCTGTCGCAGTTGTTGTGCGTGCCGACGGTGAGGATCGAGAACTTCGGATCGGTCTCGGTGTGGCACAGCGATTCCGCCGACGCCATCTTCATCGGCTGCTGTTCGAACATGATCTTGCCCTGGATATCGCCGGTCAGACCCACCACGACGATCGACGCGGCGATCACCCACATGCCCGCACGCGCCGCCGGGCGCCACATGGTCTTGGCTTCGTCGAGTTTCGTGGCATCACCACTGCGTACGTTGCGCACCATGAACCAGCCCGCGATGCCGACCACGAAGGTCGCCGCGGTCAAGAACGCGCCGGCGACCACATGGGGAAACGCCGCGAGGGTGGTGTTGTTGGTGAGCAGCGCCCAGATGCTGTCCAGCTCGGCGCGTCCGGTCTCGGGATTGTATTTCGCGCCGACCGGGTGCTGCATGAACGAGTTGGCGGCGACGATGAAGTAGGCCGACGCGTTGACACCGATCGCGACGATCCAGATCGTGGCGAGGTGAACGAGTTTGGGCAGGCGAGTCCAGCCGAAGATCCACAATCCGAGGAAAGTCGACTCCAGGAAGAAGGCGACCAGCGCTTCGAAAGCCAGTGGCGCTCCGAAGACGTCGCCGACGAACCGGGAGTACTCACTCCAGTTCATCCCGAACTGGAACTCCTGCACGATGCCGGTGGCGACACCGATGGCGAAGTTGATCAGAAACAGTTTTCCGAAGAACTTGGTGAGTCGGTACCAGTGTTCTTTTCCGGTGATCACCCACGCCGTCTGCATTCCCGCGACGAGCGGTGCGAGTCCGATGGTGAGCGGGACGAAGATGAAATGGTAGACCGTGGTGATACCGAACTGCCATCTGGAGACATCCAGTGTGCTCATTGCCAGCGAACTCATCGTCGGATCTCCTGCCATCGCAGTGAACTGGTGCCGAACGGTGTCGAGGGGAAATGGATGAATATCAATGAATTCGTCCGTGGGTCCGCGTGGAATGGCCGATCGTGTACACAGTCAGCACTGTTCGATCCTAGGTGACCGGGTCGCGAATTCCGGTCAGGACTCGGCGATCGTCTTCGCGTGCAGCAGGACGTCCTCGATCATCGCGGGAGTCACCCGACCGGTAGCGGTATTGCGCTGACTCACGTGGTAACTGCCGAGCACGGTGACCGATCGGCCGTCGGGATGGGTGATGACGACTTGTGCGCCGTGGGTGAAACGGGGACGTGGGCGTGGCACGTTCCAGCCCCCTGCCAGCAGGACGGTAAAGAGGGCCTGCCAGCCGAAGGCGCCGAGAACGACGATCACCCGCAGCGTCGCGCGCAGCAGCTCCAGTTCCCGGCTGAGGAAAGGCGCGCAGCGCTGCCGCTCTGCGGGTGTCGGTTTGTTCTCCGGCGGGGCGCAGTGCACCGGTGCGGTGAGCCGGGTATCGAGCAGTTCGATCCCGTCGTCGCGGCTGACCGGGTGCGCGCCGGTGGCCAGACCGACCGCGTGCAGTGCGCCGAACAGGACGTTGCCGCTCGGGTCGCCGGTGAACATGCGCCCGGTCCGGTTGCCGCCGTGGGCGGCGGGAGCGAGGCCGACTACGAGAATTCGCGCGTCGGCGGGCCCGAAGCCCGGTACCGGTCGACCCCAATACTGTTCGTGGCGGAAGGCCGCGCGTTTGACGACGGCGACCTCCTCGCGCCAGGCGACGAGCCTGGGACAGGCGCGACAGGTGGAAACCAGGCGGTCGAGCGCGGCGATATCGGGGGTGTGGGCCGCCGCTGCCGGGGCTGCTTCCGGATCCACGCCGGTCATCGGCCCAGTCTAGTCGGCGGCCCCGATGCGGTTTCGAGACAGTTCGCCGACGGAACCATCTGCGCGGTACCGTCGGTACCAGGTACATTCGGGGGATGTTGTCCACCGAGATCGTGAGCGCCGACGGAGTCGTGCGCGGTCGTGCGGGTCGTCGAATCGCCCGCTGGCGTGCCCTGCCCTACGCGGCCCCACCCATCGGAGCGTTGCGGTTGCGTGCTCCCCAGCCCGTTCGACCGTGGACGGGGGTGCGATCGGCGACCGAGTTCGGCTTCGCCGCGGTGCAGAACCCCAACGGTGCCCGCGTGGGGCCGCGAACCTGGCAACCCACCGGGGAGGATTGCCTGACGCTCAATGTGACCGCTCCGGTGACGCCCTCGTCGACACCGCGCCCGGTCATGGTGTTCTTCCACGGTGGCGGCTACCTGATCGGCACATCGAGCATGTACTCCGGCGCACGGTTGGCCGCGCGGGGAGACGTGATCGTGGTGTCGGTGAACTACCGGCTCGGTGCGCTCGGGTATGTCGATTTCAGCGAATTCTCCACATCGGAGAGACCTTTCGAGTCGAACCTCGGATTGCGCGATCAGGTCGCGGCACTCGAATGGGTGCGCCGCAATATCGCCGCGTTCGGCGGTGACCCGGACAACGTCACCATCTTCGGTGAATCGGCGGGTGCACACGCGGTGGTCAGCCTGCTGGCGACCCCCGCCGCCCGCGGCCTGTTCCATCGGGCGATCGCGCAGAGCGCCCCGGCAGACTGGACCTCGACTCCGGACGAGGCGCGCGCCTTCGCCCGCCGTTGCCTGGACCGGCTCGGCGCCGCACCGGCCGACGCCGCGACCGTCCTGAGCACCGTGTCAGCGAAGGAACTGGGCCGGGCGGGTGACCGCGCGCTGGGCCGGGCGCTGCACGAGAATCCGGGCAGCTTTCCCTACGCCCCGGTCGCGGACGGCGACTTCCTGCCGGAAATGCCCGTGGACGCGATCGCGGCGGGCCGGGCGCATCCGGTGCCGTTGATCATCGGCACCAACCGCGACGAGGCGACGCTGTTCCAGCGCTTCGCCAAGGCGGTGCCGCACACCCCCGAGCAGCTGACGACCATCTTCGGACGCTACGAACCGGGCGCCGAACAAGCGGTGACCAGCCGATACCCCGGCTACCCGGCCGCGCGGACCGCGGTGCGCGTCGGCGGGGACCACCTGTTCCTGCGTCCGACGCTGGCCGTCCTCGAAGGCCACAGCCGCTATGCCCCCACCTACGCCTACCGGTACGACTACGCCCCGCGCGCACTGCATCTGGCGGGTTTCGGCGCCACCCACGCGCTCGAACTCGTCCCTGTTTTCGGCTGGGTCGACGGACCGGTCGGCCGCGCGATGACAGCGGCGGGCGGCAGGCGGGCGTTCCTGGCGGTCCAGGACCATATCCAGGACAACTGGCTCAGCTTCGCCCGCACCGGCCGGCCGCTGCCGCCCTGGAGCCCCTACACCGCCGAACGCCGGACGACCTCCATCATCGACCATCCACCGCGCGTGCTGGTCGACCCCGAGTCCGCGCGACGCGAAGCGTGGCAAGGCATCCGGAAGTGCGAAGCATGACCGTCGAGCTCGCCGCGGGGCAGCCGGCCGATCGCATCAAGGCGCTCTACGCCGAAGACGGGCAGATCCGTGCGGCGCGTCCCGCCGAGGACGTACACGCCATCGTGACGACCCCCGGGCTCGCGACGGCGCGCATCGTCGAGACCGTCATGACCGCCTACGCCGAGCGCCCGGCGCTCGGCTCGCGCCGGACCGAATTGGTCGAGTCGGGCGGACGGCGGACTCGAAAGCTGTTGCCGGAGTTCGATGTACTGACCTACGGGCAGGTGTGGGAGCGCACCCGCGCGCTCGCCGCCGCCTGGCACAGTGACGGTGTCGTCGCGGGGGATTTCATCGCGGTGCTCGGGTTCACCAGCGCCGACTACACCGTGCTCGATCTGGCCACGATCCATGTCGGCGGGGTCGCGGTGCCGTTGCAGGCGGGCGCGGGCCTCGAACAGTTGTATTCGATCCTCGACGAGACCGAGCCGACGGTGTTCGCGGTCGACACTGCCCACCTGGCCATCGCCGTCGACGCGATACTCGCCGGCGCAACACCACGTTCGCTGATCGTGTTCGACCATCACGCCGACGACGACGATCACCGCGATGCGCTCGACGCGGCCCGTGCCCGTCTGCGTGCGGGGGGATCGGCCCTGGTGCCGAGCACGCTCGCCGACATCGTCGCACAGGGTCGGCTCGCCGATGCGGCTGCGCTGAGCGTGCCCGCCGACGGCGAAGACCCCCTCGCCCTGCTGATCTACACCTCGGGCAGCACCGGTACGCCCAAGGGCGCGATGTACACCCAGCGCTTGGTCGCGGTCGGCTGGCAGCCCGCGCGGCCGTTGGCCGCGATCAATGTCAACTTCCTGCCGATGAGCCATATCGCGGCCCGCCTCACCCTCAACAGCGTGCTCGCCCGTGGCGGCACCGCGTTCTTCGCGGCGGCGCCGGACCTGTCCACGTTGTTCACCGACATCACGCTCGTGCGGCCTACCGAGATCTTCCTGGTGCCGCGGGTGTGCGACATGATCATGCAGCGCTTCCGCCATGAGGTCGCCGAACGCGGCGAGGCGGCGACCGAGACGGTGAGAACCGAACTGCGTGAACAGTTCCTGGGTGGCAGGTTGATGTCGGCGCTGTGCGGCAGCGCGCCGATCGCCCCCGAGCTGCGCACCTTCGTCGAATCGGTGCTGCAATTGCGCCTGCACGACGGGTACGGCTCCACCGAGACCGGCGGTGGGGTGATCTTCGATACGAAGGTGATGCGCCCGCCGGTGCTGGACTACAAACTCGTCGACGTGCCCGAACTCGGCTATTTCGCTACCGACAAGCCGTATCCGCGTGGGGAATTGCTGCTCAAGACCACCACGATGATCGCCGGGTACTACCGCCGCCCGGAGGTGACCGCCGAGGTCTTCGACGCCGACGGCTTCTGCCGCACCGGCGACGTGGTCGCGGAGCTGGCGCCGGACCGGCTGGCCTACGTCGACCGCCGCAACAATGTCCTCAAGCTGTCCCAGGGCGAGTTCGTGACGGTATCGCGGCTGGAAGCGGTGTTCGCGGGCGCCGATCTGGTGCGCCAGATCTATGTGTACGGCAGCAGCGAACGGTCCTATCTGCTGGCGGTCGTGGTGCCCACCGACGCCGCGTTCGCGGGACCTGCCGACGGGTTGCGCGCCGCGGTGAGTTCGTCGCTGCACCGCGCCGCCGTGTCGGCTGGGCTCGAGCCGTACGAGATTCCGCGCGACTTCATCATCGAGACCGAGCCGTTCTCATCGACCGACGGGACCTTGTCCGGAGTCGGGAAACTGTTGCGCCCGAAGCTGAAACAGCGGTACGGCGAGCGTCTCGAGAAGCTCTACGCGGACCTGGCACGGGGTCAGGAAGACGAACTGCAGCGGTTGCGTCGCGATGCGCCCGGCCTACCGGTGTACGAGACCGTCGTTCGCGCCGCCGGCGCGGTGCTCGGCGGCGATTCGGCAGATCTGCGACCCGATGCGCGATTCGGTGATCTCGGCGGCGATTCGCTGGCAGCACTGTCGTATTCGTCTCTGCTGCGGGAATTGCTAGCGGTGGATGTGCCGGTGAATGTGCTGCTCGGGCCGGACAGCGACCTGGCGCGCATCGCCGACTACGTGCGCCGTGAACGCGAACCAGGCACGCACAGAACCGATTCCGATGCGGTACACGGTATCGATGCGGCCGAGATTCGCGCTGCGGATCTGACACTCGAGAAGTTCTTGGATGTCACCGCGACGGCACAGGTGCCTGCCGCGGCACCCGCGCGGACGGTGCTGATCACCGGCGCCAACGGCTATCTCGGCCGGTTCCTCCTCCTGACCTGGCTGGAACGGCTCGCCCCTCGGGGCGGCAAGGTGATCTGCGTGGTCCGCGGCGGCGATGTGATCGCCGCTCGCGAGCGCCTCGACGCGGCGTTCACCAGTGACAGCGAGCTCGACACCCATTTCCAGCTCCTCGCGAAGGACACGCTGGAAGTGTTGCCCGGCGACATCGGCGAACCGAATCTCGGTCTGCCACAGCTGACATGGGACCGGTTGGCCGCCGAGGTCGATCTGATCGTGCACTCCGCGGCACTGGTGAACCATATGCTCCCGTATGCACAGCTGTTCGGCCCGAACGTGGTGGGCACCGCCGAGATCATCCGGCTGGCGCTGACAACGACGCGCAAGCCGGTGAGCTACCTGTCGACGGTGGCCGTCGCGGCGCAGGGGGAGTCCTTCGCCGAAGACGGTGACGTGCGAACCATGAGCCCGGTCCGCCGGCTGGACGATTCCTATGCCAACGGCTACGGCAACAGCAAGTGGGCGGGTGAGGTGCTGCTGCGGGAGGCGGCTGAGCGGTTCGGACTGCCCGTCGCGGTGTTCCGCTCGGACATGATCCTGGCGCACAGTCACTTCCGTGGCCAGCTCAATGTGCCCGACGTCTTCACCCGGCTCTTGCTGAGCGTGCTCGTGACCGGTCTCGCGCCGACGTCGTTCTACCGCTTCGATTCTGCCGGGCAACGACAGCGCGCCCACTACGACGGACTACCGGCCGACTTCGTCGCCACGGCCGTCACCGAACTCGGCGCCGCCGCTACGAGCGGTTACCGCACCTACGACGTCCTGAACCCGCACGACGACGGCATCTCCCTCGACGTCTTCGTCGACTGGCTGATCGACGCGGACTGCCACATCGATCGCATCGACAGCTACGACGAGTGGTTCGCCCGCTTCGAAACAGCCTTGCGGGCCCTCCCTGAACCTCAGCGCAAACACACCCTGCTCCCGCTGCTCGACGCCTATCGCCGGCCCGGTCGTCCACTGCCCGGCTCGGCTCTTCCCGCCGAGGGATTCCGCGCCGCCGTCCGCGCCGCGCAGCTCGGTTCCGACAACGACATTCCGCACCTACCGGCGGATCTCATCGCCAAATATGTCCGCGACCTGACCGGTCTCGGCCTGCTGGAGTAGACCGTACGGGGTGGGCCGGGCGATCCAGGACTGCCAGCGGCTGTCGAGGACGAGCTCGGCCAGGCGCTGGTAGCCGCCGCTGCCGGGGTGGGCACCGTCGCCCGCCCTGGCTTCGCGAGTCCAGACGGGGTCGTCGGCCAAGTGTTGTGTGGTGGCGACGAACGGCACCTTGCGTGATTCGCACAGCTCCGCCATGTCGTCGGCGAGCTCTGCGGTGCGCCGCAGGTGCTCCGCGCCGCCGTCGATGACAGGTGGTGGGCCGATTACCAGCGGATGGATCGCACGCTCCCTGCTTTCGGTCAGCAGGGTCGCGAGGTTGTCGAGGCATTGTGCCCTGCCCACCCGGACGTTGCCGTCCTCCACGACCGCGTCGTTGCTGCCGAACGAGATCACCAGACGATTGTCGGCCCCGGGCAGGACGCGCGGCTCGACCTCTCCCCAGCAGCGGCGCAGGACATCAGCGGAGGTATTGCGCCGGATGCCGAGGTTGAACGCGGTGATACCGGGCCCGCTCGCGGCGAGTACGCGGCCGACCCAGCCGCGGTACTCCGGGTCGCCGATTCCCTGGACGAAGGAGTCGCCGATGAAGCAGATGCGCAGATCCTCATTCATTCGGGCAACTGTACGAGGTGGGGGAGTGGGCTTCGAGGATGGCCTGATCGGCAGCGGGGGAGCGCACAAGCAAAGGGGCAGAGGGTATTTGAAACGGGTGACGATCACGGCAGCCGTAGGTGGAGCTACCGGCGACCTTCTGCGAGGGGTCTCCCGGCTAGATAATTAATCGCGATATTGCGATATGCGCATCTAAACATGTTATTTCGTCACCCATCATGGTCGACTCCATGCACCTGAATACCCTTCAAAAACACAAGGAGGGGAGGGGGCAGGGGCTGCCGTAGTGGGGGAGCGTGCCGGTTGCTACGGCGGGGCGACCATTCGCGCCACGGCCGCCACCACCGCCGCGCGCTGCGCCGCCAGGCGACCGTCGTCGGTGGATCCCGTTCTCGCATGGGTGGCTGAGGTGCGGGTCAGATCGGTGAGCATGCGAAGCATGATCGGGGCGGGGATATCGGTGGTGACGAGGCCTTCGTGCTGACCGCGGCGGAGCTCGGTGATCTTCGCGTCGATGGTGCGACGCAGAGCTTGCGGCATGTCGCCGGATGGTTCGAGTTCGGCCCAGGCTTGTAGGCGGGCGTTGTCGGGGTGGGCGACGAAGTGGTCGAACAGTCGGCCGGCGTAGGCGGGTAGGTCGTCGGCGGACATGGCCGCTTCGCTGCTGGTTTCGGTGGTCCAGCGTTCGGTGACGGCCGCGTAGAGCTCGTTTTTGCCGGGAAAGTAGGCGTAGAGCCGGTCTTTGCTGGCGTGTGCGACGTCCGCGATGCGGTTGATCCGAGCGCCGGCGATGCCGAATTCGGCGAACTCCGCTTTCGCCGCGGTGAGTATTCGCTCCCTGGTTGCCTGACCTGCCGCACGCATGCGCCGAATCCTACCTCTTGCCGAACCATCTGGTTCGGAACTATGGTCCACTGTGAACCGAATGGTTCTGAACTCTGTGAGACGAGGGCTTGATGAGCGCGGACAAACCACGGTGGCAGCAGCTCAAGGAGCAGTCGGACGGTGTGACGACCGCCGAGCTGGATCAGCTGTGGACCCGGCTACGCCCGGCGCGGGCCGAGGACATCCTCGGCGAGTGGCGCGGTGACGCCTTTCAGACCGGTCACCCCCTGTGCCGCGCACTGCCCGCGAGCCGCTGGTATGGAAAGAACTTCCACGCTCTCGACGACGCGAAGCCGCTGATCTGCCGGGCCGAGGACGGGACCCTGTTCTCCAATGTCGAACTGGGACAGGGCGAAGCGACGCTGTGGAACATCGAGTTCCGCGGTGAGGTCACCGCGACCATGGTCTACGACGGTCGCGCGGTGTTCGACCACTTCAAGTGGCTCGACGACACCACCCTGATGGGCATCATGAACGGGCGACCCGAACTGGTTCTCGCGCACGGCGAATACTTCTACTTCCTGCTCGAACGGGTCTCTTGATGCGCACGACGGCGGTGCTGTCGCGCGATCCGGGCGCGGAGTTCTCGATCGAACCGATCGAGGTCGACGAGCCGCGCGCGGGCGAGATCCTGGTGCGGATCGTCGCGGCCGGTATCTGCCACACCGACCTGGTGAGCCGTCGCGCGGGCGCCGCGGATCGGCCGATCCTGCTGGGCCACGAGGGCGCGGGTGTCGTCGCGGCGGTCGGCTCCGATGTGCGCACAGTGCGGCCCGGCGATCATGTCGTGCTGACCTTTCGGCACTGCGGTGCCTGCCGCAACTGTGTGGCCGGCCGGCCTGCGTACTGCCACCGGGCAACCGCGCTCAACCAGTTCGGCCGACGCGCGCACGCCACGCCCCGGGCACTCGTCGACGGGTCCCCGATTCTCGACGGGTTCTTCGGTCAGTCGAGTTTCGCCGGTTACGCGCTGAGCACCGAGGACAACACGATCGTGGTCGACCCCGCGATCGACCTCACGGTGGCGGCGCCGTTCGGCTGCGGTTTCCAGACCGGTGCGGGTGCGGTGCTCAACGCTTTGCGGCCGGAGCCGGGTGCGTGGGTTGCCGTGTACGGGGCGGGCGCGGTCGGGATGGCGGGTCTACTCGCAGCCCGGACAGTTCCGGACGTGCGCGTGGTCGTCGTCGAAACATCGGCTGCGCGGCGGGAACTGGCCGTCGAGCTGGGAGCTGACGCCGCACTGGATCCTGCCGACGGGCCGACGGCAGCGCGCATCCGGGAACTCACCGATGGTGGTGCGACGCATGCGCTCGACACGACCGGCATCGCCACCGTGCTCGCCGATGCCGTCGCCGCGCTCGCGGTGGGGGCGACGGTGGTGGCGGTGGGTCTTGGTCGCGGTACGCCGCCGATCGATGTCGGTGATCTCGTGCTGCACGGCAAGGTGATTCGCGGCTGCCTCGAAGGCGACAGCGTGCCCGCCACCTTCATTCCCCATCTGCTCGATCTGTACGCGGCCGGTCGTTTCCCGGCCGATCGACTCATCGCCCGGTATCCGCATGCCGAGGTCGGCGCCGCGCTGGCCGATCAGCGTGCGGGCACTGTGGTCAAGCCGGTGCTCACATGGTGAACACCCTCGAATCCCCGGACGCGCCATGACACTTCTCTTCCATGACATCCAGACCGACGAGAGCGCCGAAACGGCCCGCACCCAGCGTCGGCTCACGGTGCTCAACGCCGCGCGTGCGGTCTTCGTGGCCCACGGGTATCACGGTGCGAGCATGGACGACATCGGCGTTCGGGCCGGGATGAGCAAGCCGGTGCTGTACACGCACTACGCGAGCAAGCTCGATCTGTATCTGTCGGTGTTGCAGGGGTATCTGGACCGGATGGTCGACGGCATTCGCGATGCGCTGGCCGACGCGAACGGTCAGGAGGACAAGGTGCGTCGCGCGGTGCTGGCCTATTTCGACTTCGTCGACGAGGACGCAGGCGGGCACACGTTGGTCTTCGAGTCGCCGGTGCCGAGTGAGCCGTGTGTGCGGTGGCGGGTGCGCAACGCCATGGGCGAGTGCGCAGTGCTGGTGAGCGCTGAGCTGCGCGCGGCGGGGATGGACGATGTCCGTGCCTACGCGTGTGCGTTCGGCGTGGTCGGTGCCAGCCATCTCGCGGCGCGGCAGTGGCTGGACACGGGTCGTCCGATTCCGAAGGGCGATGCGGTCGATACCGTTGTCTCGCTGTGCTGGAACGGGTTGTCCGGGGTCGAGACGACGGGGGACTAGGGCCTGTCGCGCCCTGGTTGGGGAGCGACGTCGAGCGCGGTCAGTGCAACGCGGCCGGCAGTGGACTTCCGTCGAGCAGTTCCTCGCTGGGTAGCTGTCCGATGAGTACGGCGAGCGCGCGCTTCCATCGGCGCAGTACCGCCTCGCGTTCGCCGAGTGTGCCGGTGAGCATGGCGGTCATCGAGAGCCCGGTGAGCAGGTCGATGGTGAATTCGACGAGGACTTCGGCTCGCGGATCCGAGGCGTACGGTTCGCCGAGCACTTCCAGGTAGAGCCTGCGCATTTCGGTGAATACGCGACGTTCTTCGATGACGAGCTGGTCGCGGAGTTCGGTGTCGGTGCGTGCGGCGACCCACAGGTCGAGTGCGGTGAAGAAGGCGGGGCTGTTGAGGTCGCGCCAGGCGAGGTCGACGACCGATTGCAGGCGGTCGCGGCCGGGCGCGAGGAGTTCGGCTTCGCGCCGGAATTTCTCGAGCCGGGTGTCGACGACCTGGGTGGTGGCGGCGATGAGCAGTTCGGCTCTGGTGGGGAAGTGGTGCTGGACGGTGCCGCGGGCGAGTCCGGCGCGTTCCTGGACCGCGCTCACGGTGGTTGCGGCGTAGCCGCGTTCGAGCAGGCATTCGGCGGTGCAGGCCAGGATTCTGGCGCGGGTGGATGTCCGACGTTCGGCCTGGGTGCGGCGTGGAGGTTGCACGGTCACCTGAGAAATCGTACGTGCTGCCGACAAGATTCGGTAGATTCAGTGAAAAGTGTCGGCCGTCACCTCTTGACGACGGCCGATGGAGCTGGTGCAATCAAGAAACCGTACGCAGTAACTGTTTATTGACGAAGGGCTGCGATGACGCAGATCTCTCACCTCCGCCGGGGCAGTGGTACGCCGATCGTGCTGGTGCACGGTCTCGGCAGCCGCTGGCAGGTTTTCGCACCGATCATCGATCTGCTCGCCGAGCAGCACGAGGTCATCGCGATCGATCTACCGGGCTTCGGTGACTCACCCGCGCTGGACACTGTGCGACCGGGTCCGCGTGGCTACGCCACCTGGCTCACACAGTGGTTGGCGGACAACGACATTCGGCGCCCCCATGTGGTCGGAAGTTCGATGGGCGGTGGCATCGCCCTCGAACTGGGCCGGGCCGGGGTCGCGTCCGGGGTCACCGCGTTCTCCCCGGTCGGCTTCTACGGGCCGGTGGGACGGCGGTGGACGCAGGGCCTGCTCACCAGCATGCGTGGCGCCGCTCGGGTCGCCGGACCGGCACTGGACCGGCTGGTCGAGCATCCCGCAGGCCGCGTAGTCCTGCTCTCGTCCATGTTCGGCCGCCCGGTTCGCGTCGATCCCGATGCCGCTCGCACCGATTTGGCCGGGCTGGCGGGGGCCACGTCCTTCGCCGCTGCTCGCGACGACTTCGGCAACTATGTGCTCGACCCCGGCGACGACCGTGGCTCGCTGAGCGAGATCCCGGTGACGATCGCGTGGGGCACCCGCGACATCGTGCTCGTACACCGCACCCAGAGCGCCCGCGCGCGGGTGGTGTTGCCGTTCGCGCAGCACGTCGACCTTCCCGGCTGCGGGCACCTCCCGTTCAGCGACGACCCCGAAACCTGTGCTCGCCTCGTTCTCGAAGGGACCTCATGACCCCGTCCATCGCAGTGATCGGTAGCGGGTTCGGTGGCCTGGCAGCTGTCATCGCACTGAAGAAGCGCGGCTTCGACGACATCGTCGTGTTCGAGAAGGCCGACGATGTCGGCGGCGTCTGGCGGGAGAACACCTACCCCGGTGCGGCCTGCGATGTGCCCTCCCCGTTCTACTCGTACTCCTTCGAGCCGAATCCACGGTGGCCGCACCGATTCTCGCGACAACCGGCGATCCTCGACTACATCCGGCACGTCGCCGAGAAATACGATGTGCGCCGCCATATCCGGTTCGGCACCGAAGTGCTCGGTGCGGCGTTCGACGACGCGACCGGGAAGTGGACGGTCCGGCTCGGCGGCGGAGAGACCGTGGTAGTCGATGTGCTGGTGTCGGCCGTGGGCCAGCTCTCCCGGCCTTCGGTACCTGCCATCGAGGGCCGTGACAGCTTCGGTGGCACCAGTTTCCATTCCGCCGAGTGGGATCACGACGTGGATCTGACGGGTAAGCGCGTCGCCGTGATCGGTACCGGGGCGAGTGCGATCCAGTTCGTTCCCGAGGTCCAGCGGCAGGTCGAGAAGCTGACGCTGTTCCAGCGAACCGCGCCCTACATCATCCCGCGCCCCGATCGCGAGTTCTCGACTCGCCATCACCGGGTGTTCGAGAAGTTGCCGGTGACCGAGCTCGCCGAACGTGGCACCTGGTACGGCGTCGTCGAAGGGCTCAGCGTCGCCTGGGTGTACTCCAAAGCGTTGTCCGCCGCGATCAAGGCTGTGTCGAAGTGGCACATGCGCAGGCAGACCAAGTCCGAGCCGGGCCTGTTCGAGAAGGTGTGGCCGGACTATCCGGTCGGATGTAAGCGAATTCTGTTCTCCGACAATTATCTTCCGGCGCTCACCGAACCGAATGTGGAGGTGACCACCGAGCGGATCGCCGAGATCACACCCTCGGGTGTGCGCACCGTGGACGGGCGGGATCACGAGGTGGATGTGATCATCTGGGGGACGGGCTTCACCAGCACCGAGTTCCTGGCGCCGATGACGATCACGGGCGCGCAGGGCCGGGAGCTGACGCAGGAGTGGGACAGCGGCGCGCACGCCTACTACGGCATGACCGTGCCGCGGTTTCCGAACCTGTTCATCATGTACGGGCCCAACACCAATACCGGTGGCGGCTCGATCATCTACTTCCTCGAGGCGCAGGCGAAGTACCTCGGCGACTATGTCGCCCATCTCGCGGCGTCCGGTCGCGCGCTGACGGTGCGTCCGGAGGTGGAGCAGGCTTATGACGAGCGGATCCAGGCGCAGCTCGGCGGCAGCGTGTGGAGTCGCTGCTCGTCGTGGTACCGCCAGGCCGACGGTCGGATCACGACCAACTGGCCACTACTGGGAATCCAATACAAGAAACAGGCGCGGTTCGATCCCGCCGACTATGAGGTGGTGTCGCGATGAGTGACTACGACTACGACGTGATCGTCGTCGGTTCCGGCTTCGGTGGCAGCGTCACAGCGCTGCGGCTGACCGAAAAGGGTTACCGGGTGGGAGTTCTGGAATCCGGCAGGCGCTGGGATGCCGAGGACTTCCCGAAGACGAACTGGAACATTCCCAAGGCCATCTGGGCGCCGCGCCTCGGCCTGACGGGGCCGCAGCGGATCAGCGCGCTGGGCAAATGCTTGGTCTTCAGCGGTTCGGGCGTGGGCGGCGGGTCGCTGATCTACGGCAATACGCTCTACGAACCGCTGCCGGAGTTCTATCGCGATCGTGCGTGGGCGCACATCACCGACTGGAAGTCCGAGCTCGCGCCGTACTACGACCAGGCCTCGCGGATGCTGGGCGTGGTCGAGAATCCGCGGGTCGGGCCGAAGGACGACGTGCTGTTGCAGGTCGCGCGGGATCTGAAGGTCGCCGATACCTTCCATCGCACCCATGTGGGTGTGTTCTTCAACGAGGGTTCTGAAGGTGTCGAGGTCGATGATCCGTACTTCGGTGGTGCGGGTCCGCGCCGGGCGGGCTGTATCCACTGCTCTGAGTGCTTCACCGGTTGCAAGCACAATGCCAAGAACACCACCACGCTCAATTACCTGCACCTGGCCGAGAGCAACGGCGCGCAGGTGCATCCGTTGACCACGGTGACGTCGGTGGCGCCCGACGGTGCGGGTGGTTATCGCGTCGAGACGGTGCAGTCCAACGGTTGGGTGCGCAAGCAGCGTCGCACGTTCACCGCCCAGCAGGTGGTGTTCGCGGCGGCGGCGCTGGGCACCCAGAAGTTGCTGCACACGTTGCGCAGCGACGGCACGTTGCCGGAGTTGTCCTCGCGGGTCGGCGAGCTGACCCGCAGTAATTCCGAGGCGATCATCGGGGTCACCAGTAAGTCCCGGCGTGATTTCGCCCAGGGCGTGGCGATCACGTCCTCCATTCACCCGGAACCGCAGACGCATGTGGAGGTGTGCACCTACGGCAAGGGACAGAACGCGCTGTTCTTGCAGACCGTGCCGATGATCGACGGTGGTGCGTTCCGGTTCCTGCGGTTGTTGCTGTCGATGGTGTTGCATCCGGTGCAGTTCCTGCGTTCGCAGAATGCGCACGGTGCTTCGGAGCGGTCGGTGATCCTGCTGGTGATGCAGTCGCTGGACAATTCGCTGACCTCCTACCTGAAGGGCAAGCGGTTGGTGACCAAGCAGGGCAGCGGAGAGCCGAACCCGGAGTGGATTCCGATGGCGCACGACATCGCCCGCCGATACGCCGCCGAGTCCGACGGCATCACCGGCAATATCGCCACCGATATCTTCAATATCCCCGCGACCGCGCACTATATCGGTGGCTGCACCATCGGTGACTCCCGTGAGACCGGCGTGATCGACCCGTATCAGCGGGTCTATGGCTATCCCGGTCTGCACATCGCCGACGGCAGCGCGATCACCGCCAATCTCGGGGTCAACCCGTCGCTGACCATCACCGCCCAGGCCGAGCGTGCGATGGCGTTCTGGCCGAACAAGGGCGAGCCGGATCCGCGTCCGGATCTCGGGGCCGCCTACCAGCGGATCAGTCCGGTAGCACCCGAACAGCCCGCTGTGCCCGCTTCCGCGCCCGGTGCGCTGCGACTGCCCGCCTGAGGCGAGAGGATCTTCATGACGATCGACCGACTTACCGCGCTCGAACCCGCCTGTTCCCGACAGGACGCGCTGGACCTGTTCGACAGTCTCGCGCCGGTGCCGGCGACCCAGCTCAGCGGCCGATGGAGTGGTCGCGAGCTGGGCACCGGGCACCCGATGGACGGCTTGCTCGTCGCGTCGGGGTGGTATGGCAAGCAGTTCGACGGTCTCGAGAGTGTGCATCCGCTGCTGTTTCGCGGTCCGGCGGGCGATATTTTCGCCGTCGATCCGCAACGGGTGCCATTGGGCCTGGTCGGGAAGGTGCCGAGCAAGGTCGTGGACCGGGGTCGGGGGCTGCTCGGGGTGCTGAAACCTGCGTTGCGCGCCCGTGGTTATCGGGCTCGGTTGCGGGCGGTCGAGCACCGCGGGGTGGTCACCACGGCGATGGTCTACGACCATCTGCCGATCATCGATGTGTTCCGCCGGATCGACGACGACACCGTGCTGGGCCTGATGGACTACCGCAATTTCCCCGAGCCGTACTTCTTCGTGCTCGTCCGGGAAAACTCGAGTGATTCTGCCCGTTTGCCCGATTGAATCGGGGGTACGCGCCGAAAACGGAGAGCTCTCGTCGGAAGGAGGCCGTGCCATGACTGACTACATCGATCCCCATCAACACAAGTTTCCCGACACCGAGCGCACGACGCGCTCACACGCGGGTGAGTCGATTCAGGACTCGCTCAATTGGCCGGGGCTGTTCCTCGTCGGAGTCGGCATCGTGATGCTCGCGGCCACCTTGACGGCCGCCGGTTCCGGGTTCGTCGGATGGGCGGTGATCGCCGGAATCCTCAGCGGTGTGTGTCTGCTGTTCGGGGTCGGGATCGTGCTCGCCGAGCATCGCCGGATCAAGGTCAGCGAGGGGTTGCACCTCACCGATCCGTGTGGTCACTGAGGTCAGAACTCGGAAAGGACGTCGATGAACGAACGCGCTGAGCCGGGACGGATCATCGTCGACTATTCGCATCTGTTCCCCGGTGTGGTGGTGCGCGCCGATCGTATGGCCGACGAGTTCGATGTGGTGTTCTCCGATGGGGTGCGCACCGAGGCCGGCATTCTGCAGGACGATGACGGGGTCGCGGCACTCGACGTGGTCGGTTATGCCACGGCCGCGGGCACGGTGCAGCCCGGTCGGGTGTGGCCGATCACCTCGATCGAGGATGCCGGGTCCGAGGTGAATATCAAGCTGGGCCCGTACTTGCGCTAGCTTCACGCTGCTCGACGAGGCCGGTTCGTCGTCACTGGACCTTTCTGCGCCGAACGACTGGACCAGCGTCCATCTCTGCCGCGATGATGACGCCATGAGCGAGCATCCCGCGCAACGGCGCACGCTGGCCGTGTTGGTCGCGGCGCAGATTTTCAGTGGCGCGGGGCTTGCCGCCGGCATCACCGTCGGCGCGTTGCTGGCGCAGGACATGCTCGGATCGACCGGACTGGCGGGGTTGCCCGCGGCGATGTTCACGGTCGGGTCGGCCGCGGCGGCGGTCGGAGTGGGTCGGATTTCGCAGCGGGCGGGTCGACGGGCAGGCCTCACCCTGGGCTATCTGACCGGTGCGCTGGGGAGTATCGGGGTGGTGGCGGCCGCGGTGACCGGGAGCTTGGCGCTGCTGTTCGTGTCGCTGATCGTGTACGGGGCGGGGACCGCGACGAGTCTGCAAGCGCGATACGCCGGTGCTGATCTGGCGCAGCCCGCGCATCGGGCGCGCGCGATCAGTACGGTGCTGGTGGCGACGACGGTCGGTGCGGTGGTGGGGCCGAATCTGACGACGCCGATGTCGAATATGGCTGTGAACTGGGGCATTCCGGCGCTGTCCGGCCCGTTCGTGCTGTCCGGGGTGGCGTATGTGCTGGCGGCCGTTGTGCTGTGG
Source organism: Nocardia sp. NPDC056541 (assembly GCF_042794235.1). NCBI lineage: Bacteria > Bacillati > Actinomycetota > Actinomycetes > Mycobacteriales > Nocardiaceae > Nocardia > Nocardia sp. NPDC056541. The sequence continues at coordinate 417 of NZ_JBHTUD010000005.1, read as the reverse complement.
GTGATGTTGCGGCCGGACCCGCTTGTGCTTGCCCGCGCGATTGCCGAACCGCCCGGCGAGGTGGTCGTGACGCAAGCTCCGACACGGTGGTCGGCGCCGATCGTGGCCGGGACGACGGTGATGGTGGTGACGCAGTTGGTGATGGCCGCGGTCATGACGATGACGCCGGTCCATATGCAGCATCACGGGCACGGGGTGGGCGCGGCCGGATTCGTGATCGCGGTGCACGTCGCGGGGATGTATCTGCCGTCGTTGCTGTCGGGGATGCTCGTGGATCGGTTCGGGCCGGGGCTGGTCGCCGTGGCGGCCCCCGCCCCCCAGGGCGCGGCCCCCCCCGCGGCAGCGCTCCCACCCCCCAGTTGGGTCGCGGCGCGGGCCGGGGCGCGCGGACATCTCGGGGGGGGCGGTAAAAAGGGA